>CAIJTL010000810.1 GCA_903823545.1 uncultured Planctomycetaceae bacterium | reverse complement strand
TCTTCGATCAATCCGCCAATCGCAACCGACATGCAATCTTTGGCAACCACCGTGCCGCTAATCGTGCGACGGCGGACGGTATCGACCTGCTGAGCTTGGAATCCGGTCGTCTGATTGGCGACGCCGCTCGTGACCGGCAAGTAAATGGTTCCACCGTTTGGCTTGATGTCCGACTGCTCTTGTGAAATGCGTAGCGTGACGGTGCGATCCGCGTTGATGTTCGGCGTAATCAGCAATGCTTGGCCGATGTCCTGTAATTCGGTGGTCGGCGCGTTGAGGTTCGTGTTCGTGTTGCCGACGTTTTGGAGTTGTGTGGACGAACCGGAGGTCGTCGTGATCGGCACAGTCTCGCCGACGAAGATGCGGCTGACCTCGTTGTTGGCCGTCAACAAAAGCGGCGACGAGAGGACGGTTACGCGGTTGCGGTCCTCCAGCAATTGCATCCTCATCCGGAACGATTGATTGACGTATTGAAACGTTAAATCACTGGCCTTCGCTCCGGCAGAAACGCCGCCGGGTAACGTGATGCCGTTGAGGAATGTCGATCCTGCAACCGCGATGTTACCAGCAGTCTTCGAGGGGATTCCTACGAAATCCCCTTGACTGAACGTCCCCGCGTTGTGGCTGCCGTCCGTCAATTGATAGTCGAACGCGGAATGAAATCCGTCGAGCAAATCGACTCGCATGACTTTCACCTCCAGCAACACCAACGGAGTCGGCACGTCGAGCCGCGCGACCAATTCGCAAATCTGCTGCATGATCTGCTCGTCACCGGTGCGCACGATGAGTTGATTGTTGCGACGGATCACCGAGACAAAGATCGTGGCGCGATACTTCTCCATGATGCCAGCAAGGGCCTCTGGGTCGGCCGAACCGGTTTGCTTCGCGGTTTCGATCGCAAAGACTTCTTCAGGGGAAAGATTTTCGAGCGGCTTCTCCGGTTGTTGCTGCTGTTGGTTCTGGCCGAATTGGTTTCCACCGAAGCCGCCGCCACCTAAACCACCGAGGGTACCACCAAAACCGCCACCGCCCATCTGATTTCCGAACCGTCCACCGCCAATTCCGCCACCCAGCCCAACACCTAGGCCGCCCCCCAGACCACCACCAAACTGATTTTGATTCCCGAATTGATTTTGATTGCCACCTCGGGCACCGTTGTTCTGAAACGTACCGAGGCCCTGATTACGGCTCTGGATCAAGTCGAATCGCTGTAACCTCTGAGTCAGATCAAGAGTCTGATCGAAGTCCGTTTGCATGTCGCCAACACCGAGTCGCACGCGGTCACCGAACGTATTGCGGATTGCCAGCGCAACGACATACGGATTCGGGTAGAGCAACGTGAAGACCTCCGTGCGCTCCTCTTGGAACTCGGACAGAGTCTTGCGGTATTCCTTCGTGGTCGAAATGCGCACGATGCCTGACTTCTCATCGACCTTGAAGTACAAGCCGTTGGTCTTGCAGATCGCATCCAGCGAGTCCATCGGCGTGACATTCCGCAGATAGACGTTGATCTCAACCTTCGAGGCTTCCGGCGACGTGATGATGTTCAACCCAGAATGCTCGCCGAAATCCTTCATTGCCTCGCCGAGCACCACGCCGCGAAACTCGATCAACGCCATCTTCTTCAAGGCTTCGGCTGGCAATTGGTACCCACGTCGCGCTCGACCCGGCGGAGGGAGAAGAGGCTGGCCAATCTGATCGGCGAGCGGAGGCAGTCCGCGCGGACTGTCGATCGCTGGCAAATCAGGAACATATTCGGCTGCCGGCGCGGGTTCAGGCTGAACCACTTGTGGAGCCGGCAATTGAACCTCAAGCTGCGCGGTGCGGACATTCGAGGAACCCTTAGCAGTTTTCTCGCGACTGATCGGAAACACCTTGGGCTTGGACCGCGGCGCAGACGCGTTCGTCCCCGCAGCTTTCGGCGGTTCATCCGCGCGCAGCGCGGGCGCTATCGGCTCAAACACCGACGCC
>CAIJTL010000809.1 GCA_903823545.1 uncultured Planctomycetaceae bacterium | reverse complement strand
ATGCAGAGTGATCTGTTTTCCGTCGAGGTAGTAAGTCGATTTCTTCCCCGACGCCAGAGTGAAGTCGCCGAACTTCAGGGCACGTTGATGAAACAGGTCAATCAGTTTTTTGCGGTCGTACATGGTTGTTCTTTCTGAGTTACTTCGCCGATTCTGGATCGAGCATCTTGAGTGCTTCTACGAACTCGATTCGTTGGCGAATCGGATCGAGAGCGGTATCGGTTCGCAAGTTCTCCGCGAAGATTGGTTGGTTTTTCGGGCCAGCCAGTCTATGGGCTGCCGTTAGAAGCTTCACGGCATCGGTAGTGAACTTCGTTGCCAATTCCTCTCGTTCTGCGACCGTGCGCTTTGCATCGTCACGAACCTTTGCGACCGCTTGAGCGTAAGTCGTCGCCGGATTGAACAGCAATGGCCACGCTCGCGGTCCAATTTGAGCGGCGGCTTTTTGGGCGATCGGGGCGCTCTTTTCTAATTGATTTACCGCACCGGAATAATCGCCAAGCGTTACGAGAGCGTTCGCGAGTCCTTGATACGGATCGGGATCTTGCGGGTTTTGCTGAATCGCCTCTTCAAAATCTTCTTTCGCCAGATTCGTGGCGTTTAATAGATAGGCCCAGCCTCTGCGAGTCAGCATGTTGGGGGATGGTTCGTATTGCAACGACATCGTGTAATCATTGATTGCCTCGCGATAGCGCTTAAGCGAAGCGTTCGCGAGTCCACGAGCTCGGTAAACGTCACCGACGGGACCGACCTTGTCCAGGAACGCAGAGAAATCGCGAGCGGCGTCCGCTGGTCGCCCCATTGCAAATAGCGTTTCTGCTCTGAGACGCAACACGACGTCATCGCTTTCGTCCTCATTGCGTGACTTGTCATAAGCAGTTAAGGCTTGAGCAAGACGATTGGCCCGTTGATGAATCAGACCGATTTCGCGCAGGCAACGTGCTCGACGACGAGGGTTGGATTCCAGTTTCATGGCACGTTCGAAATCGCTGAGTGCGGCAGCTTCGGCGCTCGCCGCTACTTGAATACGGCCTCGAAAGAAATAAATCGTTGCTTGCTGTGGTGAAATCTCGACAGCCTTCGTCAGAGCGACCAGTGCCTTTTGATATTCTCCCGCAGCACGCAGGTTTGTGGCCGCATCCTTCGATGTTGCAAACTCCGTTCCTTGTTGTAGCCCGACTTCGGCCATGTTGATGTAGGGGGCTGCTTGATCGGGCTTGAGCTGCGCGGCTCGTTCAAAGTCTGCTTGAGCTGCGGCAAAATTCTTTTGCATGACAGCGACGACACCGCGATTGAGGAAGACGTGATATGACTGCGGATCGAGACTGAGTGCCTTCTCGAAATCACGATGAGCGTTGTCGAACTGCTTGAGGTCACCGAAAACGAGGCCGCGAACGATGTATGGCCAGATGAGTTCTGGACGACGTGAGATGCTCGCCGTGTATCCCGCAGAAGCGGCGGCTGGGCGACCGGCCTGATAATGACACAAGCCAATCATGTTGAGCGACCAGAAGTCATCGGGATCAACTCGTAACGCGTTTTGAAAGTGCGATAAAGCCTCGTCAAATTTGCGTTGCAGTCGCGATCTTTCGCCGAGCAAGAAGTGATCGAGTCGCGTTTGCGGTGCGACCGTTTCGGCTTTCGCCGACGCGAGTTTCGCTTGGTCATCTTGGCCGAGCAGGTTGTGTAACTCCGCTCGCAGCATCAACGCCGGCTGTGAAGCGAGTCCCAACCGTTCGGCATGTGCAACGTATTGCAGACTCCTTTCCGCAGCAGTTCTGACATCATCCGCGTTGTCTTTCACGGCGAGATTGATTTCCGCTTGGGCAATCGTGATGAGCAATTCAAATACGCCCGTTCGCCATTTGCTCGTTGCTTCATCACCAAGCAGCTTCAAGCGAGCGTCCAACTTTTCAGGTTGCTCGGCATCGAATTCAAAGAGATCGAGCGCGATGAGTCCGTGCTTTCTCGCTTCACGCAGATCGTCGATCGAATCTTCACCCGAAAGATTGCCGCCGAAGACGCGAGTCTGCTCGACGGCTGCGACGAACTTCACCAACTGAGCCTGTGCTATCGCAACTTCCAACTGTCGCGTTAACGCACGGTTCACGACTTCAAGCTTTGACAGAGCTCGTTGTCTCAATTCTTTGAGCGCGGATTCTGAAGCGAGCGCGGTGACAACTTCGGTCAACAAGACTTTCGCTTGTGTAAAATCTTGCCTGTCGTTGATCGCTTGCTGTGCTTCGTCGAGACCTTGTTCCACTTTCAAGCGGACAACAGCGATTCGTTCGTGTTCCGCCGCTTGCTGCAACCGAGCGAGGTCGTTGATTTGGTTTTGAATGTCCGTTCGCACGGACGCGAGTTTTGATTCCGCTTGAACTTGTCCGAATGCCTCGGTCAGCAGTGAGTTTGCTTTCGTGAAATCGGACGCCTCAATCGCGGTTCGCACGTCAGCAATCTTCAGCGTGACCGCGCTTCGCAAGCGTTCGATACGTGCTTCTTCAATCCACGACCAGCCTGTCAAACTGACAAACAACATCACTGCCGCCGCACTCGTACTGAAGACGAACGTCCGATGCCGCTTGATCCAACGCCACGCGCGATCAGTCCACGGTTCGGCATAAACCGAGACCGGCTCGTCAGCGAGAAACGCTTCGACATCCGCCGCCAGATCGAGTGCTTTCAAGTAACGATCGGTTTTCGCCTTCGACAATGCTTTGAGGCAAATCGCTTCCAGCGGCTTCGGAATCGTCGCGTCGATCGTCCGGGGCGGCTTCACTTGCCCAGCGATGACTGCCTTCATCACTTCCGCAATCTTGCCGCGACCGACCGGCTGCAAGTTCGTCAGAATTTTGTAGAGGATTCCTCCCAGCGAATAGATATCGCTGCGAGCGTCGAGTTCATTGATCAAGCCCTGTGCTTGTTCCGGCGGCATGTAAGCCGGAGTTCCCATGACTTGGCCCATCAACGTTTCACTCCCCGCGCTGCGAGCGTCCGCTGAGACAAGACGTTGTCCGGTTCCAGCAACCGTCGAGGGACTTTGCGTTTTGTTGCTACCGGGCAGATTGGCGTTCGTCTTGCCAACCGATGCGGCGGCTGACGCAGGTGCTGACACACTCGCTAACTTGGCATCGAGCGTGCCGGATTGACTGGTCTTGGGAGAGACGCCGGTCGCACCATTTCCAGTGGCCGCTGACTCAACGAGTGTTTCACCCTCACGGTGTTCCGGTCCTGGAGCGATGACGGTTTCACGATCAGCGGTCGCGTCGCTGGCGAGGATGTCATCGTCCGGTGCATTCACATCGGAACGATTTGACGAGATCGTTTGCTCGCCGACGATGTCCACCAGCTTGGCCAAGCCCCAGTCGAGCACCAGCGTTTCACCGAACTCACCGATCATGATGTTGAGCGGCTTGAGATCGCGGTGTAGCACACCTTTCTCGTGTGCAAAGCCGACCGCTTGGCAAACGGAGATGAACTGCCTCAACAATCGCGTGAAGGCGAGATTGCGTGCGGAACTGTTGCGAGGCAACGAGTGCATGGCCTCGATCTCTTTTTCCAAATTGTTTCCTCGCACCAGTTTCATCGAATAGAACGGAGCTCCGTTTTCCTGATATCCGATGTCATAAATTGGCACGATTCCCGGATGCTCAAGCTGGCCGGTGATCTGAGCCTCTTCGATAAAGCGTTCGACAACCGCCTTATTTCGGAGCGCCTTCGGCAGCAACTCTTTGAACGCCACTTCGCGGCGAATCGCTTTGTCTTCCGCCTTCCAGATGTTGCCCAAGCCGCCGTGCGCGAAGTTGTCGAGCAGTTGATAACGGTCGGCTCCGCTCGTCATCCTTTCGCGTTTGGGTGACGCCGGCTTGGCTCCACCGACTCGTGTTTCGTTGTCGTAACTCTGCTTCGACGCCGTTGATCGTTGGGCAACGGCAACATTGAAGGGCATGGCCGAGACAGTCGCTCCTGATCGGACTTCTTGAGCGGCCCGCGCCTGCTCGACCATCGTGGCCATGATCGATGGAACCTCATGATCCTCGCGACTCGCATCTTGGCTAGGATCGAGCACTGGCTGATTTGGTTGAATCAGCGTTTCCGCCTGCTCGTCGATCATGTGCTGTCCATCGTGCTCACCGACAGGCCGAATGACTCCATGCGAATGAATTTGGACTGCCGATGCTGTGACCGATTTTGCCGCGATGGAATCTTCAATGATCGTTCCACCGTCAGCCTGATCCACGTTTTGTTGATCGGAGCGCGGCTGATCGGGAACCGCATCTAACGTCATCCCCGCATCGGCGAGCGGTTCCGCAATCTTCGTTTCGTCACCCGACGGAGCGATCGGCATTTCGGTTTCGGATGAGGATGGCGT
>CAIJTL010000808.1 GCA_903823545.1 uncultured Planctomycetaceae bacterium | reverse complement strand
CCAACACAAACGCGATTAGCAAACTCGCATAGACCAACCACGGAAACCATGCCGCCTGATGCACAGTTTGAAGTTCAGGTGTGGTCAGCAAGCCCGGATGCCGCCAGCACAGAACTAGAAACAATCCGACCAAACTTGCAACGAGCGCAGCCGTTCCACTGAGCCACCCAGTCCCCAAACGCCGTTGCTCCGGAACTGCCTCCAATTCCGCTCGAATCTTGAGACGCAGTCGATTGATCCACATCGCTGAAACTCTCCAATGGATGTTGTAGAAACGAAGCAGATCCACAAAACGTTAAACAGTGAGCCGGGCGGCGGCCTTTGTGTTTGATCCTAATTCTGAAGTCGCAAACGCAAGATATCCAATGCAGACTTCGCCGCTCGATTGCGAGCAAACGAGATGTCGGCCACCGGGATGTGTTCTTCAACTTCCGTTCCCGAAGCATCGGCCAATGCGAGATACAAACGCGGAATTTCGTCGGCCCCTTGGCCTGACGTTCGCAATGACCCGGCAATCGACACCGCGAAGTCGGTTCCGAATCGCTCGCGTGTTGTTTCCGCCAACCGTCGCGCTCTTGTCGCCGAATCGGTCGGCTCATTTTCGTGGGACACTTTGGAAACATGCCCCACGATCAGACCACCCGCGAAACATTGTTCGCTCTTTGCGACTGCAGTTAGCCAGCAAGACAAAACTCCGCCGGTCACTTCATCCGCGATTGACACCGTCTTTGCACACCGATTCAACTCGCGCGCGACGATGTCTTCGAGCTGTTCATCCTCTTCGCCGAAGACCAATGCCCCCAATCGTTCGCGAATCAGTTGCTTGTCCTTCGCGATCTTCGCATCGCACTCTGATTCGCTCGCACCGTGAGCTTCAATCCGCAACGTGATCGTTCCTTCGTGGACTGTGATGCCAACCTCCGGGTCACGACCACGAGCGGTGACATCACCAAGTTTCTCCTCGCAGGCCGATTCACCGACGCCGTAGCAATTCACTCGCGCACGACGAATGACTCTGTCCGATCGAGGCAATCGCGGAAGCACTCGATCGCGAAACATCGGCTTCATCTCGCTCGGCACACCGGGCATCGCCGCGATGCGACAGATCGAACCATCCGCACGCGGCAGTTCGAACCAAATCCCCGGTGCGGTTCCATGTGGGTTTTCGATCGGTTCACTTCCCGCCGGAAACATCGCTTGGATCGTGTTCCGCTCAGGCATGACTCGCTTTCGTTTTGCGAAGATGTCGCGAACGTGCTGCAAGCTCGGTTCATGCAACACGAGTTCAACACCCGCCAATTCCGCGAGCAATTGTCGCGTGAGGTCATCCAACGTCGGCCCAAGTCCACCGCTGATGAGCACGATGTCTGATCGCCGCACGGCCGCTCGCATTGTTTCCAACATCGCTGGCATGTCGTCGGCAACCGTGGTGTGTAACAACACCGGAATTCCGACAGCAGCCAACTCAATACTGAGCCACTGACTGTTCGTGTCGAGTTTCGCCCCTGTCGTCAACTCGGTTCCAATCGCGATGATTTCGGCATGCATTGTGTCGTGATCCTTAGTTGTAGAACGGGGCTCCAAGCCCGCTCAAAATCCATTCAACGAAGTATCTGAAAGGACGTGCCAGGAGACCCGTCTTACGATTGTTACTTCGCAGTCAAAACTCCTTGATAGACCTCGACGGTATCATGCACCATTCGGTCCACGCTGAAATCGCGCTGCACCATTTCACGCGCGTTGTTGCCGATCTGCCGGGCGCGCGTCGGATCACGCAACAACTCCAAGATCCGCTCTGCGAGCCGTTCGCTATTTGAGGGAGGGACCACCAAGCCGGTCTCGTTGTCTTTCACAACGGAATAGACTCCATCGACTCCCGTCGCGATGACTGGACGACCGAGTGACATCGCTTCGAGCATGATGGTGCCGAGTCCTTGCCGCAGCGAGGGCAAGCAGAACACATCCATCGCAGTGAGTGAAGTCGTGAGGTCGAGAACATTCGGCACGAATGTCACACGCTCCGCGATCCCCAATTCACGTGACAGCCGCCGCAGGTTCCCTTCCTCGGGCCCTGCACCAGCGATAACGAATTCGGCGCTGACTTGAGCGGCCAAAACCTTTTGAGCGGCGCCCAAAAAATAGGGCAACCCTTTGCTCGCTTCGAGTGGTCCAGCGGTCCCGACAACAGGGATCCGATTTGGCTCGAGTACGTCTGTCGGCAGTTTTTCAACCGCCTCAACGCCACTCGGAATCACGGTGACGAGATCCGCAGAGACTCGTGTTCGCTCCAGCAATTCGGCTCGCACCGATTCGCTCACGGCAATGATGCGACGACCCCAAGTTGCTTGAAATGGCCAACGCTCCCTCGGCTGCAAGAAGTCATGCACCGTCACAACAAACGGACAACCGAAGCGTCGCGCCAACCAAGTCCCCAACGGCAAGAGATGTCGCGACTGAATGTGAATCAGCGCCGGCGGATCTCCCATCAAGTCTTTGCGCAACCAACTTCGAATGACTTGTCCCCACAACGGAGTCAGCAGGTGTGGGTATTCAAGAATCGGCAGATCGGCCCGCTTGTCCGCTTCGACCATGCGCGCACACGGGCAGACAACCTTCACCCGGTAATCATGGTTAGAAAGGTATTCCGCCAGCCGAAGCGTATAAGCACTCGTTCCGCGCAACGCGAAACTACCAGCCAGCAGAAGAACAAGAGGTTGAGACATGAACCGTGTGAATTCGTAGGCGTTGAGTTCTTAAAGCACGACGCACCGGTGGAACCGCAATCGAACCCGGCTCGCCCCGATCATTCCGTCCCACGCGATGAGTAACTCCGCTTACCACGACCCATGACAGGGCGGGTCAGGATCAGATT
>CAIJTL010000807.1 GCA_903823545.1 uncultured Planctomycetaceae bacterium | reverse complement strand
CCCAATCACGCCCCAAGGAATTTGGCAGCTAAACAGAGCCAAAACGATGGCTTCGGAAATCAACGTCCATGCAAAAGAAAAGCGTTTGATCTTCGTCCGCAAAGTGGCGGTCATCGTCAGGAAATAGAGGAGCGACACCAGCGGAATCAGCGGCGCACTCAGTTCGTCGATCACGAAGAATTCGCGTCCGAGAAACCGTGTCATCAAGTGCCAATGATCTTCGGCCTCGGACGCTCCGATGAAATCGAAGTCCAGCCATTCACCTACAGCGGAGAACAGCGCGAGCCCAGAAATCGCGACGGACCATCTCCGCGCCACATCAGGATCACGCAATCGGCTCACCAATGCGGCACCGATCAACGGGATCAAGATCGCGACTTCGATCCAAGGAAAGTGCAACTCTCTCATATCAAATCTTCCAGCGGCTCCTGCGTCGGCTTGAGTTGCTCCGATTCGCGAGATTGGCTTCCAGAAAGGAAATCGGTCCAGCGGCGTTCCATCGCATCACAGCGCTGCAACACCTTCAGGAACGGATCGACCAAAAGGTTATTCAGGCACGCATCGAGATAACCTCGTTCCAGCGCGAACCGATAAAACCAAACGTGCAATCGCGCGGGAATCCGTCGCTCGATCGCCGTCTCTGTCTGCGGCAGGCTGGACCCAATCGCGTTTTCCAAAATGCGGTAATCCAGCAGCAAGGTCGGAGCTCGCAGAAACTGAAGCGTCCGCAAACAGCCGTGTCCCAAAATGTGCAATAACGTCAGATATCGCAGCACGTGGCCGAGGGCCAGCCACTGAGTCCAGTGAATGATCAATGAGGTCAAGCCGATCTCGGCCACGATGATTCCCACTTGGGTCATCGACGCGAACGACAACGCCGACTTGATGTCGGTCTGCACACGCCCCGCGAACGCCGCGAAGACGGCAGTCACCAAACCGACCATCACCACCAACGCACACAACATCGGCGAGAGATCCATTATCGGACTGACTCGCAGCAGCAAGAATGCGCCGAGATGCACCGACAATGCTCCGTAAAACACGGCACTCGACGGTGTCGGACCTTCCATCGCTCGCGGCAACCAACCCGAAAACGGAACGAGCGCCGACTTCCCCATTGCCGCGACAAGCAATAAGAGTACCACCACAAACGCTTGATGCTCCGTCACCGACGCCACCCCTTCAGGCCAAGCTCCTGCCCCTAAGAATTGGTCGAACTGCCCTTCGCCGGTCATGTGATGCAAGACGACCGAGGCGATCAGCAGCGCGGCATCCGAGACGCGATAAACACACCAAACTCGCAAGCCGTTTCGCACCGGTCCCTGTCGTTCGTGGTAGTACGCCACCAACAACGCAGACGACAAACCGACCAACTCCCAGCCCGCGAACAACGTCTCAATCGTCCCGGCCAACGAAGTAACGATCATGCCGAGCACAAACAGCGAATAGAACACAAAGAACCGATTGAAGCCCTGTTCGCGATGCATGTACTTGTTGGCAAACGCTCCAATCGTCCCGCACAAGAGAAGCGTCAGGATGACAAACGGAACGGAGAGCCGATCGAACACGAATTCGATTTGAAAGTGATAGTGCGGAATGTGAACCCAGCTTCCCAACTGAATGGCAACATGCCGATTCCCTTGCGACAGCATTAACGCCAAAACCAACAACGCGGCCAGCAAGCCACCGCTCACACACGCTTGAACGATGCGGCTGATGACTCGCTCACGAAGAGGTCGTCCCACTAAAGACGACACCCCCAAGAGCAGCACCATCAAGACAGGGGCACACACGACAGTCAGTCCCAGTCCCCGAAACAACAACTCGTTGTCGAACATGATTCCATTTCATTGCAAGATAAATTCGACACATACCCCACCGAGCTTGCCTCGGTGGGGCCATGACATATCAACTCCCAATCTGAGCGAACCCCAGATTCTCACGCCAACCGCGATACCAGTCGGTTGAAGAGGAGACTTTGGGCAGCTCTGATTTTTCAGGCCAATACACGTAAAACTCACCTTTACGATACTGCAAAACCTCTGAGGAATGCGGGTTCAAGAGAGCTAACTGCGCCCAACCGTTTCGCAGAATTCGTCCAATGACCGGGTTCCGATCCATGATCGAAAGAATCGTTTGCGGAGTTGTCTCGATGACAAACAGCAGTCGCACCGGCTCATGAATTTCGACCCCCTGCCAAGGCAAACCGGTGCGTAGGTCGCTCGCCGCACCATCCATCACGCCAAGCAGCGACGTGATATTGTGAGGCAATTTGGTCCCGCTTCCCCAACCCGGTGAATCGATATAAGAAAGGTTGTATTGCAGATTAATCCCGGAACAAACCGGAACGACTGCCCCCAAAATGCGAGCCAGGATACTGCACTCCGCGTCATCTTGAGCCGGGTCATACGACTGCATGAAGGCGCGACGATCCAGATACAAACCCCGAGTTCGTTCACGACGTCCGACGATGCAAACGGCATTCGTCGCATTGCCGAATTCGGGCCGAGTCTGCGCCAAGTCTTCTGACCGACCTTCCACATGGCGATGTGCGGCCACAAAAGAAAGGTTCAACGGCGCCGAATCAAAGCGTCGACAACGTTCGTGCGCATTTCGCTCACAAGCTTCCGCCAATGCTCGCGCCGCGAATTGAAAATCTTGAACGTGTGATGCGGGGAGCGCATCCAGGTCATAGAACGTGAAGGAGTCCGCGCAAGTATTGTGCAAAGCACCAATCACGAATGTGTCATCGGGGATCTTGATCCCACGACTCGCCAGCATCTCTCGCACACGCACGTCGTTCAACATCGCCGCCAGCGCTCTAGAATTTGGTCCCCCTGCCCCACCGGAACAAGCTCCGCAGTCATAAGATGACTTGTGCGGATTGTTCAGACAGAACGAGCCGTGACCAACAAACAACACCAGTCGCGCGAAGCCACTCGTCAATCCGATGTCACGCAAAGCCCGCTCGCTCATGGCGGCCATCTCATCAATCGTGAATCCAATATGCCCCTCGTTAGGACCAGGCGGCTCAGACGTTCGGAGCATTCGCAATCGAGTCATTTGCGGCGGTGCTACGAACTGGCTCGCCTTGCGTCGGATCTGTCCGGCCAATCTCGGAAACAGAACGCGAGCGACCAAGGGGATCGAAGCCAGCACACCCAAGCCTGCGGTGAGTAATGCTCCGCGTGCCATGCTTCGGCTGCCGACATGCACGCCATGAGTGGCCGTTCCCAAGACACGTCGAGTTTTGGCTCGCGACCGATTTTGCTCATCAAGCGAGAACGCCACGTCTTCGACCACCCAATGCTTCGGACGAATCACAATCGGACAAAGTGCCGCAAAATGTGTCTCGGCGGCACCGCGATAGTAGATCGGTACGCAATGAAATCCCGCCGTCCCGAATGTCTCGACCTCCGGAACGACCTCTTCTAAATGACGTCGAAAGCCCCCCTCGCGAGTATCAATACAAGTCACCAATTGAAACTTCGGTGCTGACACTCGACTACGGCGACGCTTCGTATGTACTGCCAATGCATCAAGAGCTTGAATCCGATACCGTCGCTCAAACGCTTGATGAAACATCCGGCGACGTTCGAGCCCATCGAACAACTCGATTTCAGAAATTAATGCCGTCCATTCCTCTTTCGACAATCGGCCTAATGCGGGAGGACTCCAACCCAAGACCTGAGAAAGCTGAAAGACCAAAAACGCTCTCTGATCAACGCTCACTTCGATCCGCTTGGCCGTTCGCAAACCTGCTTCTTCACGCAACCGGCTCAACGGCCCTGAGTAACCCAGCGATTCCTGTGCGACAAACGCCAACGCAGCTCGCTCCAAGATCAAACGAACCGCCAAGAATTCGGTGAGGCTTCCTGTGGGTGCCGGCAATGCAACTCGATCACCGCGTACGTCTAACTGCCAGATCAGACCGGCCCATCCGCGAAGAGCAACCAACGTCGCTGGGATGAAATCGTTCCATTCAGACTCAGCGACTCCCAGCAACTCCAGCGATTCCAGAAGTGATTCCAAAGCTCCGTGGCCAGACTCCATCACACGAGACAGTTCATTAGCCAAACCGCTCTGCCATTGATTCGGAGGCCCGCCACTTTGCCGATAAAGTTTGCAAAATGATTTGAAAAAACCTTGTTCACGATGCGGCAACGACCAATGGGCAAAACCTTGATCCACGAACGGAGCACAGAAACGAATCAAGACCTCATGCACCATATCGTCTGTATCAATGCCAGTGGCTTCTCGAAGAATATCCCGATGCCGGATCTGCTTTATGGCATCCGATCGGCGGCTTGTTGCTTCAGTCCCTTGAACTCCCGTGTGGCAAATCCGCCACAGCGCTTGTAGAGAAAACTCTTCCCACTTCTGCGGGCTCCAATGCTCAATCAAGTCCACTTCAAACCGCTGCAACAGATCATCGAAGCCGTGCGACTCGAGACTCTCACGCTCAGACGTCGAATGGTCTGGCTCGCCAATACGGTGATGATGCAAATCTCGCATCACCCAACGGCGTGTCTCTTCCAAAAACTGCTCACGAATCGCCTCCGGAACCTCCTCGCGCATCCGCTTGAGCGCGTCCATCTCGGCGACATACCACCGCAGCTCTTCGGCCGGCCCGACGAGCAACGGGTATTGCAACATCGCCATCCGCAGCTCGATCCGTGTAACGAGCGAGCAAACCGGCGTATTTGCCTGATCAAGTAAGTCCTCAAGCACAACCGCCCGCAAATCGTCCGAGCGGATGCGGCCATTAGCCATCTTTTTGCGATAGCGATCCTCAATCAAATACGGCTGACACCCAAATAGTTTCGCACCACGCTGCATCCCCTCGTCAAACGGCAAATGCTCCAAGCCTTGCAGGGTATTGAGAAACACAAACGCCGTGATCGGCCCTTGTGCGGGGAGTAACTCTGCAGCTTTCTCTACTATCTGCTTCAGTTGACTCAAACGTGGAGCCAACGTTCCATTCGCGGGCAACGGGTTGTCGGTCATATGCAAATCTTGCCAAGCAATCGCGACCGGCGTCATTGGGGCGTAGGTTGCGAAAAGTCAGAGGTCTCTTTGATGAATCCACCGTTCCGTTCTACGGCGAACGTCGTAACGTTGCCAAGCTCTTTGGCATTACGACTTAGTCAGCTTAAAACTCCGACGAACCTCAGTAACCTGGCATCATTCTGCCTATCCTGAATTCTGCGGCGTCTGACCTCTCGATAACGAACGGCTTCTGATGAATCCAACTCAACTGATTGCTCGCAAACGAGACGGCGGTGAGCTCACGCACGAAGAGATCGCGTGGGTCATTGATGGTTATGTGGCCGGTCAGATTCCTGAGTATCAAATGGCCGCGATGCTGCTCGCAATCTATGTGCGTGGGATGACGAATGCTGAGACGGCGGCACTGACCGAGAGCATGCTGAATTCCGGCGTCACTCTCGAATGGCCAGAATCTTCGCTGCCTCGCTTAGACAAGCACTCCACCGGAGGGATCGGCGATAAAGTCTCGTTGCCGCTCGCCCCACTGCTGGCGTGTTGCGATGTTTGCGTCCCGATGTTGTCGGGACGAGGACTCGGCCCCACCGGCGGAACGCTCGACAAACTCGAATCGATTGCGGGTTTTCGGACGGACTTGTCACTCGATGAGATTCAACAAACGACGTCAGAAATCGGTTGCGTCATCACCGGCACGACTCCGGAACTCGTCCCGGCAGATCGACAGCTTTATGCACTCCGTGATGTCACCGCGACCGTTCCTTCAGTGCCGCTGATCACGGCCAGTATTATGAGCAAGAAGCTCGCAGAAGGGCTTAACGCCTTGGTGCTCGACGTGAAGTTTGGCTCGGGCGCATTCATGAAGTCGGTCGAGATCGCCCGTGAATTAGCCACCGGCATGGTCGCCGTCGGTCAGCAAATGGGAGTTTCCACAACGGCATTGCTGACAGACATGAACCAACCGCTCGGAAGAATGGCCGGAAACGCCGTTGAAGTGGAAGAGTCGCTCGAAATTTTGCGTGGGCGCGGACCAAGCGACCTTCGTGAGTTGACCATAGCGCTGGGAGCCGAAGTTTTGGTCTCGGCCGGAAAGCAGAACTCACAAAACACAGCGCGAGCACGCTTGATGAGCGAACTCGATTCAGGCCGTGCGTTAGAACGATTCGAGAAAATGGTGGCCGCTCAAGGAGGACGGCTGAATGCGCCGCGACCAATCGCACCGGCACACGCTCTTTGCTGTAACCGATCCGGTTTCGTGGCAGCGATTGATACCGAGGCACTCGGCTGGATCATCATTGAACTCGGTGGTGGACGTCAAAAGCTGACCGACTCAATTGACCATAGCGTTGGACTCGAAATGCTCGTGCGACTCGGTGAGCCCGTCGAAAAGGGGCAGCCTTGGATTCGCGTCTTTGCACCGCAATCAAAATTCGATCAGATCGAATTACGTCTGTCGGCAGCACTCGCGATCGACGACGAATGCCCGCCGCCAACTCCGCTGATCTTGGAACGGATCGCAGAGTGAATGGGGTTATGAAGTCTGGCCCGCAAGTTGTGAATCGCGAACGATCCGTCCTGCCGCTTCGGCCACAGTCTTCGATCGCCCCGTGACGACATGGCCGAGGACCATCAATCCGAAGAGCGCGTCTTCAGTCGATGGACAAAGTCGGAACGACGACCCCAACCGCTCGACGATGAACTCACGGAGCAACGGCAGCTTCTGAACCAGTCCGCCTGAAAAGACGATGCGTGACCAATCTCTCTGAGGTGAAATTCGCCGCGAACAGATGTCGTAATTCTCTGCCATGTTGCGAAAGGCCGCGCGAAACAATCCACCGACCGTCAGGTTATCGACACTGATGCCATCGACTCGTCCACGCTCACCGAGTGGCCCCGCGAAGAACGTCAGCGCCATGCTGAGCTCTGAATCAGATGTTCCTTCAGCGGCTCGCGCGATGAGTGGCCAAGGATCGGCGATCGGCTGCCCGGCAGCTCGCGGCAATTCGTTGAACAGATCGACGAGCACTTCCAACGAACGACCTGCGGGAAGATGAGTGATCGTGTTGAGCAACCAACCATCAAAAAATGGTCGCGTTTGAAACTCGCCCACTCGGACTTCGCGAGTCAACATGCTGACCTGCGAGCCGGTCGAAACATTGAGCGACAGCTCCCCGTCCGCCAGTAAAGCACCTGCAAGGGCCGCTTGCTGATCACCGATCACTGGATAGCAAGGAATCTCACGACCTTGCCAACAAAACGCTCCCGATTGCGAACGAAACTCTGTGACGCTTGGCCAATCCAAGTTGGCGATTCCAAGTTTTTCAAATGCCGCTCGACGCCAATCGAGCGTCGCGAGATCGATCAACCCGATAGCTTGAGTGATCTCGAATCGAGGTGTCGATCGACACATTCGGCTGACGACGAAATCTCCGATGTTAAGCGGAGTTCCGAGCGTGGGAAGTTTGCCTTGGTCTTCCAGCCAACTCAGCAGCGTCGTCAGCGAACCGGGCTTGAGCTCATTGCCAACCGATTGAAGTTCGTGCATTCCAAGTCGGTCGAGAGCGGCTTCATAAAAGGTCCGCACTGGTGAATTAGCAGAGGCATCTGAGCAATCACTCTGATTCAAAGTTGTTCGCTGATCTCGCCAAGACAGGTAATTCGTCAGCGGTTCTCCATGCGGATCGGCCAATACAACTCCGCCCATCTGCCCGCAAAACAAAATGCCAGAGCAGCCGGGCGCGAGCGTCAGCAATCGCGTCACAACTTGCTCGACAGCTTTCACGATTGCGATCGGATCGACTTCAAAATAGCCAGCGGGCAGTCCAATGATCGGATCGGGGAACGGCTCGCGAACGATGTCTCGAATTCGGAGGTCATCGAGTTCGAGCACTCCTCCTTTGATAAAAGACGAGCCAATATCGATACCAAGAAGAGTCATTTCGATTTCGCCTGCTGATCCAACTCGGCCAACTTCAGACGTACGCTGACGACGTAAGCCGGCTCGTTGGGTGTCCAATGTCCGTAAGTCGTGCAGACGAAAGTGCCATCGGGAAGGAGCTCGACTCCCGGGTACGCGCAATCGCTTCCCTTGTGGTTATCCATCATCCGAACGCGGTATTGCCCTTCGCGACCATGAACGATGTCTTCATACGTCCCAACCCAAGCAACCCAGTCTCCGCGAGTCGGGCTATCGTGAGTCATGTCGCGAAAGCTGATGAAGAGCCGACCGTCTGGACCATATTTGCCCACATGCCGGTCACCCGTCAGCGAACCGGGAAGCTCACGCGGTTCGGTCCAAGTTTGCGCTTCGTCGTTCGAGAAGATCACGAATGAATTCCGAGTGCGGCTGTTTTCTCGGAGCAACACGGCAATTTGCTTTCCGTCCGGCGAACGAATCAAACCGGGCTCGCACAAATGAACTTTCGGGAGATGGGCAATGACTTCTGGCTGCGACCAAATCAGTCCGCCATCTTTCGAGGTCGTTTTGTAGACATGAAACAGCGGCGGCTTGTGTGCGGTCGCGTTG
>CAIJTL010000806.1 GCA_903823545.1 uncultured Planctomycetaceae bacterium | reverse complement strand
CGTTGATATTGGCTTTCTGATGCAGACTAAGACACAACTGCAAGCGACCGCGGACGGGAGCATTTTATCGGGAGCGTTGGAACTCCCTGATGGCTGGGGCCCCGGCAAAGTCTCAACGGCCACTCAAGTACAAACAGCAACCGGCACAGTAACACAGACCGTGGCCGCAACATACAAAGTCGGTGAGCAGTCTTCGGCGTATATCGACACGACTCGCGACTTGCGTTTCGGACAGCGAACTCAAAACGCACAAGGAGCTTGGGTCGAGACCTGGGGGACATCGCCGTACAACATGGTGGAGGTCACCGTGCGTCGCGACCAGCCTTTGGCCAACGGAATTGTCACTCGTGGCGACCAGAAGATTCCTCTTCTCTTCGCTCCGGTGCTCGGCAGCAATTACGCTTCTGTGACTGCGACGGCTACCGCCGTATTGGTCCCTGGTAACGGGTTTTATATCCCACCCAGTAGCGGCCTGACGTGCCCACTGCTCCCTATTGCTCTCGACGAAACCACCTGGAACAACCTCATCAACAACGGCATTGGAAGTGATAACTATCGCTACAACGCCACGACAAAAACCGTGTCATCGGGGGCTGACGGAATCAAAGAGGTCAGTCTCTATCCCGATGGTACAAACACCACAGCGGGAAATCGCGGGACCGTCGATATCGGCTCATCGAACAACAGCACGGCGGATCTGTCTCGACAGATTCGAAATGGACCCAATGCGGCCGACTTGGCGTATTTCGGCGGCAAAGTCCAAATTCCCGCCAGTGGCTTACTCGCATTGAACGGTGACACGGGCTTAAGCGCCGGAATCAAAGACGACCTCGCGGCGATCATTGGGCAACCGCGAGCAATCCCAATCTTTCGTTCGGTTTCCGGTCCCGGAAACAACGCCACGTATCAGATCTGCAAATTCGTCGGCATCCGAATTCTCTTCGTGAGGCTGACCGGGAGCCCGAGTGGCAAGACCGTCGTGATCCAACCCGCACCCGTCTTCGACGGCACTATCACCAGCAGCCCCGGTGTCCTCCAACCTGATTCAATCATGGCGTCACTGCGACTGGTTCATTGATCGACAAATCCACTGAAGTCGTCCTGCAAATCGGACGTTGAGCATCTTCGCTGCGACGGACCCTCGGACCAAGGTGCTCGCATTGTGAATATCTCGTGACGTTACCGACACGAAAGATGTCATCACTTGGCTTGTCAAAGCATTCTAAACACCGCATGGAGATAACAGCGTTTCGCGATCATTACTCAATCCAACACGAATTCTCGGAGCGGCTCACCAACGATTTTGGACGAAATTCGCAAAAACATTTGCCTTTTTCGACGACAACTGTTTTTGGCAACCTAAGTTTAGTTGGGCTCCACGAAGATGATTTTTCTTTCGTGGATTCCTGTTCGCTGCCAAAATTGGTTCGTTTGGAATGAGGTCAATAGGCATGATTCGGCAACGTTCTTCGAACATGAACTCGCTGATTGCATTACCTAGCAATCGTCAAAACCGAGTGATAAATCCAAATCGACGAGGTGTCATTGTCGTTCTTGCGGCCATCATGCTCGTTTTCTTACTCGGATTTGTCGCATTCACGGTCGATGTGGGCTACATCCAACTGACCAAGACTCAGTTACAGGCAGCAGCCGATGCTTCAGCGCTGGCCGCAGCTCAAGAGTTGAGCGGAACCGACACTCCCGAGGTTGTCAGAACGAACGCACGCGCCTCTGCACAAGCAATTGCAGGGTTGTACCGTAACGGCAACCTGTCATCGGTGACGCTCAATACATCCACAGACATCATCTTCGGCAAGACGTCTTGGAACGCAGCCACAAACACCTACACCTACCTTTGGGGCGACAATCAGACGCCTTACAACGTCATCAAAGTTCTCGCGAAGCGAACGGTGAATGGCAGCAGCGACAATCGTTTGCCGTTGCTGTTTGGGCCCGTGCTAGGCACTTCGAGTGCCAATATTACCGCGGAATCGGTCGCCACGTTTCAGCCGCGAGACATCATGTTAGTGCTCGACTTCTCAAGCTCCATGAATGACGACAGCAGCTTGGGAGCGATTGGCGATCTCGGACGTAGTTATGTCGAAAACAATCTGCTGACGATGTATCAGGAACTTGGCTCCCCAGTTTATGGCAACCTGACCTTCACCCCGCAATACGCCAAACTCAAGGGACGAACAGCATCGGGAACGATTCCGCATATCCAATGCACCTTCCGACGAAAGTCTATCATCGTGACTTCGACGTTGGCCTTGAGTCAGGTGAGATTGCAGTTTTCCGACGGTGCAACCCAAACATTCTCGTCGCTGTCAGGGTTGACAGGGACATATTCTGGAACTGGCGGAAACGCCAACAAGGAGATCACGAACTGCTGGGTTAGGTCTGGAACGAATGGCAGTTTGTCATCAGGCAATCTCGGTGAGAAGTTCGACTTCACCGCGGCAAATATCAAGACCGCACTCGGCTTGAATGGAACTTATCCTTATCCCGGTGGAAGCTGGAGTGAATACATCACGTCAGTGCAGAGTTCCAGCACAACTCCAGGCGGCAGCGGTAGTGGCGACATTGGCTACGCGGGCTATCGAGATATGTATGGCTATCTGACGTGGATCAACTACTTGCAAACTCAACGCGAACAAGCCTACGACACTACTAATCTCTGGCAAACGAGCGAGCAACCGGTAGGTGCATTGAAGGACGCGTCAAAATACTTCATTGACTACATCATCGCACAACAATCAAACGATCAAGTCGGACTCTCGATCTACACGCACCCGAATTCTCCTGGTGCGCTCTTGGAACACGGCCTCACTACCAATCTTTCAGCGATCAAATCGACTCTGACCCAACGCCAAGCTGGACACTATAACGCTAACACGAACATCTCTGCGGGAATGACTGTGGCTCGCCAAGAAATAGAGGCGCACGCCCGACTAAGAACATTCCGAACGATGGTGTTGATGACCGACGGCCAAGCGAACCTACCGGGAACCTCCTCCCAAGCGAAAGCGGCAGTAGTTACAGAGGCCAACCTCGCCGCTGCCGCCAAAATTAAAATCCTCACCATCAGCTTGGGAGTGGATGCAGACACGGCACTGATGCAACAAGTCGCGGACATTACCGGCGGGCTGCATTTCATTATTCCTGGGAATCAAACAGCCGCTTCAATGAAAACGCAGTTAGAGAACGCGTTCCGACAAATCGCCAGCACGCGACCACTCAAGCTCGTAAGCGGGCAATAACGCCCGATCGGTTTGCCAAGCAACAATCAGCCTGCGTTCATTTTCGTCTCGCGTATAATCCGAAAACATCCAGAATCTCTTCGCTCCACTTACAGAAACCTGGAGCGATGCGACGTCGTTCTGGCATGCCTATTTCTTGCCAACGCAATACAAGCTTTGATCCGAGCGAACAAACAGACGTCCGCCAGCGAGCGCAGGGCTTGCATTGAACACTTCCGAATTCTTTCGGTTCAGCTCACAAAACGCGTTGATGGCGATCAGCTCATATTTCGGTTTCGCTGCAAGAACGACGCAGCGTCCCGACCGGGTGATGAAGAACAACTTACCATCAGCGACGACGGGAGACGCATAAACTTGGCCGACTCCTTTGATCCGCTGCTCGTATAAGATCTTTCCGGACTTCGCTTCGGCACAATAAGCAATCGCTAAGTCCTCGTGCATCCAATAGAGATAACCTTCGTGGAGTACCGGTGAACTTACATTGGAGCCTTTCAGTGTCGTCCACAAACGATGCGTTTTCGTGACATCACCTTTTCCTCCCGCTCGAACCGCTAATCCACCTCCGGATCGCTCGCCAGCGATGGCATAAACGATCCCATCTTTCGCAACTAAGCTCGGCACAAAGTACGAAGTTGCCTTGTCGTATTTGATGTCAGTCGAGCACCTCCAAAGTTCCACACCATTTGCGAGATCAAAACCGAAAACTCTTCCGCGAACTGCGACTACGAGTTCCTGCCGGTCATCACCCACATCGACCACGAGTGGTGTACTCCACGACTTCTCGATTCCGGTGATTTTCCACTTACGTTTCCCTGACTTTTTATCAAAGCCAAAGATGCAACCACTTTCGACACTGGCATTCACAATGACCAATTCTTTGGTCAACACCAGCGAGGCACCCGACCCCCATTGGTGAGTCCCCAATCCTAGGTCGCTATGCCATCGTTCTTCATAAGTTCGATCAAACGCCGAGAGTCCCGTTTTTCCAAAAAAGGTATAAATGAATTTGTCTTCACCATCAGATGCTGGCGTGCTTGACGCATATCCGTGGTCCTCACGGGTGGCGTCCACTTCCGGTAAGTGAGGCTCGATTGCGCGATCAAAGAGACTGCTACCGTCTTTCGTTGATTTACAAATCAAGTGATACTTCAGTTGATTCATCGATCCTGACTGTCCAGGAACACCAAACCCTGTATAGCAAGTAAAAAAGACCCTTTGCCCAACCACAATCGGACTCGACGAGCCAGCACCAGGCAAGTCAACTTTCCATAGAATGTTTTTGGACGGTGACCATTCATCCGGCAATTCGGTCTCAGTGCTTTGTCCTTGCCCAGTGGGACCGCGAAACTGTCGCCAGTCCACTGGAGCCTCTTGCGATTTGAGTGACTCCGGCAATATCGCTGAAAGAGTTGTCGCTACAAAGATCGCAACACTCGCTCTCAAAAAATCGTGGCGCATGAACTTGTTCTCCGGCACCTCGCTGTGAATCAAACACGAATCACTGCTGTTTGGTCTTGTTACCGAAAGACTCTTCAATATTACGAGTTTTCAGGTCGTGTTTGCTTCTATCTCTGGTCACTTTCCGTCTGTAATTTGCCAGAACTAGCGATCTGATTCAGATATCGATGTCATCCACTTGGCTCGCTTCGTCCATGATGAGGCGATAGCGCTCGCTGGCGTCTTTGCCGAGCAGTTCGGTGAATGTCTTATCCGCTTCGAGTTGGCTAGGGATGTCGACTCGCAACAGGATACGACTCTTGGGATCGAGTGTTGTTTCCTTCAATTGCTGAGCGGTCATCTCACCCAAGCCTTTGAAGCGGCTGATTTCGTAATTTCGATTCTTCGGAAGCGTGGCGATGATCTCTTCGCGATGAGCGTCGTCACGGGCATAGTGCGACTCAGTCCCGACGGCGATGCGATACAACGGCGGGAGGCCGATGTAGAGGTTTTCGCTGCGGATCAACTGCGGCATGTGACGGAAGAAGAACGCCAACAGCAACGTGCTGATGTGGTAGCCATCGCTGTCAGCATCCATCAACAGAATGATGCGGCAATAACGGAGTTTGTGAATGTCGAAGCTCGTTCCAATGCCTGTGCCGAGCGTTTCGACGAGATCGTGAATCTCCTGATTCCCCAAGATTTTGTTGGTGGCGAGTGACTCGGTGTTGAGCACTTTGCCTTTGAGCGGCAAGACCGCTTGCGTCTTGCTGTCACGGCCCATCGCTGCAGTGCCACCGGCGGACAAACCTTCGACGATGAACAACTCGGATTCGCCCGGCTTGTTCGATCGGCAGTCGAGCAGCTTGCCGGGGAGGTTTGTCTTGCGTCCGCCGGGTGACTTGCGACGGACTTCGGTCGCAGCCTCGCGGCTCGCTTGTCGAGCGCGTGCCGCCAGAACGATGCGTCCGATGACGGCATCAGAAATTGAGGGATTGCCGTTGAGCCATGTCTCGACACCCGGACGCACAAGGCTTTCTACCGTCGGCTGCATCTCCGGGTTGTTGAGCTTGTCTTTCGTTTGACCTTGAAACATCGGCTCCGAAAGAAAGACAGAGACGATCCCCACAAGCCCTTCGCGAATGTCTTCAGCGGTAAGCGTAATACCCTTCATCTTGATGTCGTGCATCTCAATGTAGCTCTTCACCGCTTTGACGACCGCGCCCCTGAACCCCGCTTCGTGAGTTCCTCCAGCATGAGTCCGAATGCCGTTGACGTAGCTCATGACTCGCTCGTCTGTCGATTCGGTCCATAAAAACGCGATCTGGACTTTGTGCGATCCAAGCTCTTTATCGATCGTGAAGAGCTGCTCGTGGACCGCCTTGCGTTGGTCATCTTTGACGACCTTTTGCAGATAAGCGACGATTCCTTCCGGATGGAAATACTCGTGAGTTTCTTTCTTCGTCTCATCGTGGAAGACGATCCGCAGTCCGCCATGCACGAATGAAATATCTTCCAGATGTTGTTTGATGATGTCGGTGTTGAAGTGCGTACTGCGGAAGATTTGATCGTCCGGCTTGAAATAGATGATCGTGCCGCGTCCGCGAAACGGCCGCAGTTTTTCGACCGGACCTTGAGGCTTTCCTCGGCGATAGGTCTGCTGATACTCGTGCCCGTCGCGGTGGACAGTGGCAATCATTTCCTTTGAGAGAGCATTGACTACCGATGATCCGACACCGTGCAAGCCGCCAGAACGGGCGTAATTTTTGTTGCTGAATTTTCCACCCGCATGCAGGATCGTCAGCACGACTTCGAGCGTGGAGGTCTTGGTCTTCGGATGCTTTTCGACCGGAATACCTCGGCCATTGTCCTGCACTGTGATCGACGAACCGTCTTTGTGCAGAGTCACATCGATTCGATCGCACTCGCCCGCAAGATGTTCATCGACTGCGTTATCGACGATTTCCCAAACCAGATGATGCAAGCCTCTCGCATCCACGCCGCCGATATACATCGCCGGCCGCCGCCGCACCGCCTCCAGGCCCTCAAGAATTTCGATGTCCTGCCCGGAGTACTCCGACTTCTGTTCCGCCATGAACCTGCCTCATTCTGTCACATATCGAACACTTCAATCGCGGATCGCATTCCGCCAATTGCTTTGTCGGTCGAGCCTCCTGACCCGACCAACCGGCCCTAGTGAGCCGCTCCACCACTCAGGCGAAGAATTGCGAACTGTCCGATAACCAGCAAGAGAGACTCCGATTAATCTCAAATTGACCTGCTTTGGGCGGCGGCATAGATTCCCGCCCCCTTCCGATAAAGACAATCCCTTCCCTTCCGTCATTCTGACGGGCCTTGGTCTCTCCGCGCAACATGCGGCTCAATCCACTCTTAAAAATCTGGTGCTTGTCTCTGATTTGTTGCGGCGTGCTCGCCTGCGAGAGCTTGCCGTCCGGACGCTCGTCGAATGAAAAGACGACCGCATTCAAACTGCCGCCGATTCCAGTCCCTCGCGATTCAGTGGAAGTCGATATTGTTTTCATTGATCGACCTGCCGGTGACCCAATGCTGGGAAAAACGCTGTGGCGCGAAGTCGATCAAGTGGGAGCGCTCACCGCAGAACAACGAGCGGCCATCCGCGAAGCTGGAATTCAAGTCGGTCATGTCGGCTCATCACCACCGGACGTCTTGCAGTCACTGCTGAACTTGGCCAGCGATGAGACCGAACGAAAGCGACGCGAAGCCAACGGAATTCCGCAAACGTCCGCTCGAAGGATCGTGCTTCCCGCAGGTAGCGAAACCGAAATCAACGCCAGCGAACCGATCGCTGCGAGAGATGTCGATTTTCCGGACGGTCGCCATTTGGAATTGGTTGAAGTGCGCGGCAACTTGCGTCTGCGTGCCGAACGAAGTCAGGAAGGCTGGGCTCGGCTCGATTTCTTGCCGGAGCTACATCACGGCCAAACGAAGACGCGCCCCTTCGCCGCGCAGACCGGCTGGACTTTCCGAACCACACAAGAGGTTCTGCCACTGTTTGCTCAACGCTTCACAGCGACTCTCAACGTGGGTGAAATGCTAGTGATTACTGCCGATCGTGATCGTCCCGGAACGCTTGGGCACGCGCTCTTTCAATTTGAAGATGCGACCGGCCCGAAGCAGCGAGTGATTGTGGTTCGACTCGCAGATCTGCGCGAGATTGCTCCGGTTCGAGTTCGACAAGATTGATCGGCCATGAGCGTCCTCTTCTGCCAACGCCAACGAATGGAAATCGACCTCAGCCATCGGGTGTTGGACGAACCACAGCTTCCAATCGGGTATCAATGGCAAGCTTGGTCACTGGATTCTTTGGAACGTCACGCAACGGTCAAATTCCACTCATTTCATGACGAGCAAGACGGTCGCGTCTTTCGATCGCTTCGTGAACAAAGCGGCTGCCGAAGTCTGATGGAGTACATCAGCGGCCACGAACAGTTCATACCCGAAGTCACTTGGCTGCTGGTGTATTCTGCCAACGGCTGCATCGTGGACTGCGGCACCGTTCAAGGAATCGCCCCTGCTCCAGAATTCGGCGCGATTCAAAATGTTGGCATCTTGCCAGCACACCGTCATCAAGGACTCGGTCACGCACTCATGCTTAAAGCCTTGCATGGATTCCAAAAACTCGGAATTTTTCGAGTTTCATTGGAAGTGACATCGGCCAACCAAGCAGCCGTGCGACTTTATGAGTCGCTCGGCTTTGGCTTGGTGAAGACTCTCTTCCGCAAAGTGGATCTGTAGATCGAACGACCAACAGAGTTTTGGCAGCTCAATGATGAATCAGTCACGGATATCGAACTTGGTCTTCGTGCGACCATATCGCTGATCGACTTCGTACTCGTAGCGATAAGTCCTCGGTCGCATTCCTTCGTTGTAGACTCGGAATCTACCCCTTTGCTCGTACTCGTAATGACCAGGACGCGATCTGATCTCTTCGCGAACCTTGTACGGAGCAGAGACCACTGGGCCGGCATAGATCGGCGCTGGCGCGAAAACTCGGTGAGTCACAATGACAGGTTCAACATAGACCGGTTCCGAATACACCACCACCGGCTGAGCAACAATGACCGAAGAACGAGTCACCGAAGTGACATAAGCCGGACGTGAGTAAATCGGTTGGCCATAAATCGGCTGGGAGTAATGTAGTTCTGAATAAACGGGCTGCGAATAGACCGGTACTGGATAGTCCCCAGGAACGTACCAGTGATCCGCTTGAGCAAGCGCGCCAACGTTGCTGACGGCAACAACAACAAATCCGAAGGCCAGAAATTTCATCAGTTTATGCATGAGATTTTCCTTGATGTGTGAACCACGTCCCCATCACAGCAACGACTGCGTCGATTAGGGCGACTTTGCGGGCCGCAATTCTAGGATGGCAGTCCGGTTTTCCCAGGGATGCCGGTTATTCGTAGCCGGGGAAAATCCGCAAAGTCTTTGTGATTTTTCAAAACATCCCAATTTGACTCCTTTCATCCCTGACCTAGGTTTTGGGTGACAACGCTGAACGCGACTCAAACGGTGATCACCAATAAATACCGAGTCACTTCAGTTCGGCACCCGTGAATATCTCACGGACTGCTGAGGCAAAACGATGGCCATCGAATTGCCTGCGTCAATTTCCGAGCCTGAGAGACTCGGCTTCTAAAAATAAACCATCAAAGAGATTGAAAGAGAGACAACCATGAACCTGATTAAGAAGTTCCTTGCGTCCGAAGATGGCCCGACCGCTGTTGAATACGCGGTCATGCTTGCCCTGATCGTTGTGGTCTGCATCGGCACGATCACCAACGTCGGAACGAAAGTGAATGCTTCGTTCAACACCACGGCTACGAAGATTCCATAAGCGACGTCGAGAGACCCTGCTGAAAAAAATCCGCTGACCGTCTTGCTGAAAATCTTATGGCAAGACGGCAGCGGTTTTCGCACGAGGCGAAATCTTCCCACGCAGCTTGGCGTGCAAACCGCAGGTGGCAACAGCCAAGGACCTGCAATTGCCTAGATGAAAACTCCCACAGAGAAAGAAATCACCATGAACCTAATCAAGAAATTCCTTGCGTCTGAAGATGGCCCAACGGCTGTGGAATACGCCGTCATGCTTGCCCTGATTGTTGTGGTCTGCATTGGCACGATCACCAATGTCGGCACGAAGGTAAACAATTCGTTTAACTCGTCCACCAGCAGCTTGCCTTAATTGAACCGCTTTTTGGACTCGCAAATCATCGTGTTGACCGCCTTGTCGGATTCTCCGGCAAGGCGGATCGACCGTTTCTTACAAGGTGTCACTGTCATGTTTCCTTTTTGGATGAATGTTGAACTCTCCCAATTGCACGAATTCATGACGACGTCTTTTGTCGCGGTGGCTTCTGCGGTCAGTTGGCTGTTCCTTGCTGGGCGGCCTTAGTGAATCGCAAGTCCCGCAAAAGTGGTTGATGACGATGACGTGACCTCCCCGGTTCGGTTGTCATCACAGATTTTCCCCCCTCGAATCAAAACTCACTCGAAAGGCCAATCAAGATGGACTGGCAAGAATTGTTACTCAATCACTGGCATGTGAAATTGGTGACGATCACTTTGATCATCGCCGCGTGGATCGACGGCAAAGAGCTGCGCGTTCCGAACTGGATCACGTTCCCAATGGTGCTCTCCGGACTCGCGTTCAACACGTTGTGGTTCGGAACTGGCTGGGGCGAATGGGATCGCGGTTTGATCGGCGGTTTTCTTGGCGCGGCTGTTGGACTTGCCACACTATTCTGGCTCTGGATGCTCGGCGGCATGGGTGCAGGCGACGTGAAGTTGATGGCTGGAATCGGTGCATGGCTTGGCCCCGTTGTCATCGTCGAAGTCTTCGTCGCGACAGCGATCATCGGAGCGGTTATGGCCGTCGTGATGGTCTGGATGCAGAACGACTGGAAACGGCACACGACGAACTTCATTGCGATCGTCCACGAATGGCTCGACATGAAGAAGCTAGGGGTTTCCGGAGTGGCGACGATTGCGGCAGACCGCAAGCCGACGATGCGACTGCTTCCCTACGGAATTCCAATCTGCTTCGGAGCGATTGCCGTGTTCATTTACGACGGCATGTTGATGTAACGATCGGCGAAAACTGCACGTTGACGGGGGCTTTACGGCCCCTGTCAGCCTGCGCGAAGGTTAGCGAACAGACCATTTCCCCCAATGTGAAACTCTATGTGACCGACAGGACCGTTAAAGGCTGAAGAGTTTACCTAGACGGTGCCGATCATACGAAGGAAGGCGTGGTGCAACATGCAACCCAAGACCATTTTGCTTCTGGTTGTTTCCGGAGCTTGCGGACTTGTGGCGATGATGGGAGTGAACCAAGTACTCTCAAACAATACCCATGAGTCAAAAGGCCAAAGTACCGAGGTTTTGGTTGCTATAGCCGAGATTTTGCCGGGGCAAGCCCTGGATGAGAAGAATACTGAGTTCAAACGAATTCCGGTCGAAGCGATTCCAGAAGGAGCTGTAACGAAACCGGAGCAAATCCAAGAAAGAGCACTGAAAGTCCGAGTCTTTCCCGGTGATCTGATCACTGCGGTCAAACTTGACAAGAAAGGGGCTCGAAACGCGTCTAGTGACGTTCCGAAAGGGATGCGAGCAGTCTCCATTCCAATCGATCCGACAATGACTGGAACTGGCCTCATACATCAAGGAGACAAAGTCGACGTTCTCGTCACCCTTCGCTCGGTGGCAACTGGACGTGACTCCGGAATCGGAAAAGAAGTAAAGACTGTTTTGGAGTGTATCGAAGTCTTCGCGATTGATGGTCAACGAGACTCAAGTGCGGCACCGTTGGAAAAGGCGCCTACACAAATCAAGAACGTCTCCCTTCTCGTAAACTCCATACAAGCAAAGTTATTGAAGTTAGCTGGAGGCGTTGGAGACCTACATCTCACTCTGCGAGGCAACAGTGACGATCAAAGGATCGATGAAAAAGAGCTCTTTGACCCTCAACTGGCAGCAGCTGCTGCTGCCGAAGAAGTATCGACTAGAGAACGGGAACGTGACGAAGAGGTGACTGATCGATCTGTCACTCAAGCGCTTCCCGAACCGAACCCTGAAACCGATCTCAAGCCCAAAAAGTGGAGGATCGAAATCTTTCGGGGTTCGGAGCGAGAGACAGAAGAAGTTGATTTACCTGAAGCTGATGAAGTCAAGGCGACTCCGACAGCCTCAACTGATCAGCAACAACAAAATCAAAAACAGAGCGGACAACCTTGGATGGGGACCATCCGAAAGTTGTTCGGAGGTTAATTGCGACACCTGTGCGAACACAGGGGAAGCAGAAGAGGCGGTTGGTCACAATCGCCTCTTCCGCGTTGCGCCGCTGAATACAAACCAGCGGCCACATGGATGTGATGCGAGGTGCAGGGATGCGTCAGCTTAACCTTGTCGACATGCGATTTTACGCCACCGGCGTCTTGCTGGCGTTTTTGGCAACCGTTGTTGTCAGCGGCTCATCCCTTTTTGCGCAGCAGCCAACTGCCCAAACGCTACAAAACTCGAACAGCAACGAACCGCTCGTACCGATCACCGCACATCGCACAGATATGGACGTGATCGAGAAGTTTGCCAAAGTGCTCGAAACCAAGAACCGCATCGTTCGAGTCGATGGTTTTGACCCTGTCATCTTGAATGTCTCGGCTTTAACGCCGAATCGGATTCGAATTTCCGGACAGCAACAAGGTGTCACGACGCTCGTGATATACGACGAATCTGGGGCAAACTACTCTGTTGAGATCTTCGTCAAAGGTGATGCTCGCACTCTGCAAGCGATCATCGATCGCAAGTTTCCCAACTCTTCGATCGAAGCATTTAAAGTTCAAGATGCGGTCGCGTTACGCGGTTGGGTCTCACATCCAGAACACATCACACAGATCGTTGAAATCGCCGAACAGTTCTACCCCAAAGTGCTTAACCAGATGAAAGTGGGAGGCGTTCAACAGGTCTTGCTCAAAGTCAAAGTGATGGAGGCACAACGGTCGACCATCCGTGAATTGGGAATGAACTTCACGTATTTGAACCGCAACGGTTACGTCAACAGCTCACCTGGTGCGATTACGAGTCTGGATAGCGTCTCGTTGCCGTTCAAACCGGGAGTCCCCTCGGCCGAGATCTTGCCTAGCAGCATCAGAAACGCAACCGGCTCGTTTGCCGTGATCGGCGACAACAACATCTTCAGTTCTTACATCACTGCACTTCGCACCGAGAATTTGCTCAAGATTCTCGCAGAGCCGGAAGTGTTGGCATTGAATGGTCGCCCCGCGTTGCTGCTATCTGGCGGTGAATTTCCAATCCTGGTGCCTCAGAGCTTGGGTACTGTCAGCGTTCAATACAAACCGTTCGGAGTTCAATTGGAGGCTGTTCCCGTAGTTCTCGGTGGCGGAAGTTTGCGATTGGAATTGCAACCAGAAGTCAGCGATCGCGACTTCAGCAATGCAGTGACCGTGAGCGGCATCACTGTCCCGGCTTTGACCGTTCGGCGCGTCAACACTCAAGTCGAAATGAAATTCGGTCAGACGTTGATGCTTGCCGGATTGATCTCAACCAAACAAGCAACAACGATCCAAAAGGTTCCTTTCTTGGGCGAGTTGCCTTACATCGGAGCCGCCTTTAGCCGGAAAAAATCGGAAGACTCCGAAACAGAAGTCGTCATCACCGTGACCCCTGAATTGGTGGCTCCGTTGGACGAAGGACAAATTCCGCGTGGTGGACCGGGGCGATTCACAGATTCGCCGAATGATCGCGAACTCATGGCCTATGGCCTGCTTGAAGTCCCAAAAGTTGGTGAGCGCTGTGAGACCTGTGGACCAGAACAATCGACACCCTACATTGTTCCAGGTCTGAAATCAGGAAGTCCAACACCGGCTGCGGGCTCAGTTGTGCCGCCACCAACTCCGAGCGGCGATTTGGTCCTACCGCCGAGTGATTCAGAAAACGACCAATCGGCTCGCTCCAATCGAGTCAGTGCGCCAATTGCCGCCCGACGAACCGCAGCATCGTCAGTACGACAAGTTGGCTTTGACGATCCCGTTCAAAAATCAACAAGTTCTGACGCAGACTCTCGCCACCCTCAAACCTCAGCCAAAGCTGCTCCTCGACAGCAGTCGGCTTCGAGCAACAAATCGCCAAACAACAACACCCAGCGTCCATCCGCAGAACTCAGTAATTCGCCAAACACGAAGTCTGGCAATGGCACGAATTCCAAAACCCGTAAACCAGGTTTGATCGAGCCACCACCTCGATAAATCTCGCCCCTCTGTTTCTCGAATGGTTCTACACCATGAAAACTGTCATTCGTCTCGCACTGGTCGATCCAAAAGATTCCAGCCGCGCGTCGCTGAAAAATCTGTTGCTTGGAATCGAAACGGTTTGGTT
>CAIJTL010000805.1 GCA_903823545.1 uncultured Planctomycetaceae bacterium | reverse complement strand
GATGTGCTGCTTCGAACCGCGACCCTTCGGCGATTGCAGGTACGTCAGCGAGAACTGCGTCTCGCCTCCGGAGGGATGTTGAATCAGCCGGAACAGCCGCAGGAAATCGCCGCGCGGATCGGGGACCAGTTCGTAGGCCGCTCGCGGCGGACGCTTCGCTCCGTATATCGGCAAGCAATTCGCGGGATCAGCGTCCTCGGCAGCGGCGGCGTTCGCCAGCCAGTTCTCTTTGGCTTGAATCGACAACGCCAACTCACCCGGCTTCGCGGCGATCCCTTCAAGACCGCGCTTGCGAGTCGCGGTCGGCGTCAGCGACAGAAACGGTTTGACCTCTTTCGAGTCGATATCGACGGTCCAGATCGCGTCGGTCGTCGTGTTCAGAATTTGTGCCCCGACGAAGACCGACTTGTTGTCGCTGGCGAGATACCTCGGCCCCGTCCAAGCGGCGAATGAATGATGCCCCCACTTCTTGCGACCTTGCAGATCGCACTCGATCAGCGACACGCCGCTCTCGGCGACATACGCGGAGAGAAAGACTCGATCGCCGACCGTGCAACAACCGACCGGCGGCGTGTGATCCGCCAGCCAGCCGCCGGAATCGTGATGACCGTTGAGCCACGGCGAATTCTCCGGCGCGTGCATCAGCGTGTTGGGATACACCGTCGTTTCGTACTTCAACTGCAACGGTTCATGACTGATCGCCTTCCACGAATACTTACCTGGTTGAATCAACGCCCCGTTCTCGTCCTTCAGATTCCAGCCGGCATCATGTTTTCCGGTGTTGAACGTTTCTCGCGCGATCAAGTTCTTCACGCGCCGTCCATCCGGCCCGTCGATGACCATCGTGACTTGTCGATCTTTTCCGCTATGCGACGCCGGAACATCAAACGTGATCATTTTCGGCGGCTTCGCTTCATCACCGCTCGTCGCCGACGCCGGAACGTTGGCATTGCCGAGATTCGTGAAGACATGCAGTCCCGCGATCTCAGCCACTTGCGGCCCGCCGTCACTGCCGTACGGAATATTGGTCGGCCGCTCGGTCTTCGTGACGAGCCATTTCAGGCCGCGCGTTGTCAGCGGTTTCGTGAACTGAATCCAGCGCCCGCCGCTGCGATGCTCGGTGAGGTCGGCGACCTTCTTCCATTCCTTCGCCGTTCCCGCGCGCGGGTTGACCGAGTCGTCGCCCACGAACGTTTGCAGTTCGTAATTGGCAAAATTGTCGCGCAGCCAAACGCCACTGAGAGTCTGCGGTTGTTCCCACGACAACACGAACCACGCCGGATTGATGTCCGTGATTGGCGGTGAGGCGACGAACCCATTGTTGTTCTTCCCAGCGTTCCGCCACTCGCCGATGCCCGTGATGAGCCGACTGGCCGCGTAAGTGTTCTTCGTGTTCGGCGGCGTGTATTCGTGATCGGCATACGCGAAGCCGCTCGGCACGATGTTGTGCAACCGCTCTTTGAAGAGCCGCAGGAGATGCACTGTCGAGTTCCCCGACTCCCGTTTCTCACGCAGCAAGATCGCTCGCGTTTCGGTCTTCAGCGGCAGCGTGAAGAGCACGCCCGCCGACTGTCGCGACAGCGGTTCCAACTTCACCCATTGCTTCGCATCCTGCGGATCGCCCGGCCCAGCGGCGTCAGGCTTGAGCACGAACAACTCGCGCATCGTTCCGGTCAAGAAGATCGACCCAATCGCGACCGGACGTTTGAACGCGACTCGATACACGAACTCAGACGGCGTCCCTTCTTCAGCGACTCGGCCCGCATTCCAGCCAATGTAGTTCGGCACAACGTTCGTCACGCCCAGCACCGATTGAAGTTGATTCACCGCATCAGGCACAACGTGACCGTCACGCCACATCTGCGTGGCCGCCTCGTCCAACACTTCCGCCTTGATCGCCAGATCAAGCGGTGCGGCAAACGCCGGAAGACTCAGCATCCCCATGCAAAGAAAGAGAACGATCCACAATGTGCCGCGCATTGTCTTCATGGCTACCTCTCTCTGATCGTCGTTGTCGCTTCAAATCGCGGTTACGAACCGCGAGTTAGTTACGAAGCGGTGAAACCAAATCATTTTTGTTCCGAAGCCCATTCTCCGCGCAGCATGATTGCCTCTAAGGAACCAGGGAATGTGACTCCTTCAAAGGGGGACCAGCCACATTTTGTGAAGAGGCTTTCTCGCACGACGGTGCAAGGTCGAGACATATTCAACACCGTGAGCGAGGCTGTGTAGCCCGGTTCGACCAGCCCGAATCGGAGCGGCGAACAATAGGGATTCACGAACTCACCCGGCTTCGCCGAACAGAAATTCGCGACTTGCTGCGGCGTAAAGTTTTGCTTGGCAATCAGCCACGTGACGAATGCCGCGTAGGTATCGAGATGCGGCTGGCCGGAGATGCCACGGGCTTTCTCTTCGAGCGTATGCGGAGCATGGTCGGTCGCGAGGTAATCGAGCGTCCCATCACGCAGCGCGGTTAACATCGCTAAGCGATCGTGAGTTGCTCGCAGCGGCGGATTCATTTGCATCAGACCTCGGTTTGAATCGTTGATGTCGGACTCATCGAAGTACAAGTGGTGCGGAGTGACCTCTGCGGTGACGCGCAGTCCACGATCTTTTGCCGCACGGATCAACGGAATCCCGGCCTCGACCGAGTAATGACATAGCTTTCCGGTGAGGTCGTATTTCTCAATCATCTGCAAAGCGAACGAAGTCGCTGAAACCTCGCATTCTGGCGGGCGACGTTGTTCGTGAGTTGCCGCCGATTTGTGCTGATCCATCATCTCCGGATCTTCGCAGTGGAAGCTCACGGCCTGACCGCGATAGTCGGCAAGTGTCTCATCAAGCTGCCGCAAGGTCTTGAAGTACAACTCACCAACGCTCGGCCCCATGTAGACTTTGTAGGGTACGGACTTTGTGAGCGGGTGAGTCCCTGGCCCGATCCCGGCATACAACGTGATATGAATCGGCACACGCCGCTCATCGACTACTTTTTGTTTCGCCGCGTACGAATCGTCGTCAATCGGCGAGACGTGATTGTTGGGCATGTCAGCCACATGCACGACACCACCGTTAACGGCGGCTTTTGCGGCTGTTGAGAAATCTTCTTTGTAGCACTCACGTCCGCTGACATCGTCGCGTGCGTGAATGTGAATGTCGCCGAATCCCGCGAAGATCAAACAGTCGTCGCCAAAACGTCGATCGGCCACTCCGAGATTTGAACCGACCTCAGCAATACGATCACCTTCGATTCGTATTTGCGTAGAGACGACCTTTTCTGGACTGACGACACGACCTTCAATGAGCATGAGCAATGGCCTTGGATGTGATATCGAAGACGACAAAAACCGCACGTTGCTTCAACAGGATGAGCAGAATACGCTCTCGCAGCAAAGACTCAAACGGCTGCACCGCGGGCGTTTTCGAAAAACTTATGAGCGGCACATCACCACCAACTCTCTCTCATTGAGTTCCTCATGGATCAAAAACAGATCGGACCGTGGGTCATCGAGCGCAAGCTGGGCGCTGGCGGAATGGGAACGGTCTATCTCGGCAAACACGTTGAGACCAGCCAGATGGCGGCGATCAAGGTGTTGCCGGCGTCACTTGCTCGCGAAGAAGGTTTCATCGAACGATTCAAACGTGAAATCGACTCGATGGAAAAACTGAAAAGCCCACACATTGTCGAGTTTTATGAAAGCGGCAATGAAGGGGACACGTATTACTACGCGATGGAATTTGTCGATGGTGAAACGCTGACGTCTCGGTTGAAGCGTGACAAGCGACTGCCGTGGTCCGAAGTGATTGACATCTGCCTGCAACTCTGCCGAGCACTCAAGGCGGCTCACAATGCGGGAATCATTCATCGAGACCTCAAGCCATCAAATTTGATGATGTCGCCGGATGGAACGCTCAAGCTGACTGACTTTGGCGTGGCGCAGGTCTTTGCCTCTCAGAAGTTGACCATCACCGGTGGCATCGTTGGCACGGTCGAGTACATGTCGCCCGAACAAGCGAAAGGACAACGCGCCACAAAGAAGAGCGACCTGTATTCGTTCGGCGCGGTGATGTACGTGATGCTGACGGGCCGACCTCCCTTCAGCGGCAAGACATCGCTCGACGTGATTCACAAACATCAGTTTGCTCAATTCGATCGCCCGGCACTCATCGCAACCGACATCCCGAAACAGCTCGATGAAATCGTTTGCAAGCTGTTGGAAAAAGATCCAGACAAGCGGTTTCCCGATTCTTACGTTCTGTCACTGCGTTTGATTGAGGTGCAGAAGCGATTCGCTTGGCAATCGGCGGAGAACGCCAACGCGGCGGCCGAAGCGGCGGCCCTGTCAGCAGCGGAACACACAATTGCCGGAGAGCAGGCGCGATTAACCGATGACGACGCAGTTGCACCCACGGTGTTGATTCCGGATGCACTGGGACACGTCGTCCCGTCTGGTCCGACGATTTCTGCTGCGGCTCGACAACCAAGCTCGCTCGACGAACTGCCGCTGGGAGCCACTCGGACGTTTACCTCAAGCCATGCGGTCGAGCGAAAGTCCGATGAAACTCGCGCCGTCGAAAGGGGCTATAGCCAAGGCCCCGGAACGATCATGCGCAACTTGATGCGCAAAGTGATCGAAGAGCAAAAAGATGGCGGCCCCGTCGGACAAGTTCTTAACAACACTTGGCTGCAAGTTTCTATGTTGCTGCTGTTTTTAGTCGGTGGCTACTGGATCTTTCATTCTGACAAGACTGCCGTTGATCAACCGCTTGATGACATGGCAACAGAATTGGAAAAGATCGAAACGGAAGTTTCTAAGTTTGTGAAAGTCAAAGACAAAGAAGGCAAGAGTGATCCCGAAGGAAAGCGGCAGCTTCGCCAAGCATTGATGATGTATCAGCTTGGTGAAATCACTCGTGCGGAAAAGAAGTTGGAAGCACTCATCGTTATGACAAAGGAACAGAAATCTCCCAAAAGCGTCCACACGCTGGCCGAGCGATTTCGAGACGCTTTGGTATCCGATCGGAAAGTGGCATTCGGAGCAATTACGGACGCCTTTGCTCGCGCCAATCAATTTGCCGAGACGCGTCAAACGGCCGAAGCCGAACAGCTTTGGCAGGCAGTTATCGATCTGTATTCCGATGACCCAAAGATGGCCGGCGACGTGCAAAACGCACGCAAGAAATTAGCGACGTCGAGAGAAGCGGCCCAGGAGAAAGAGCCATCGACCAATGAGCGGCATCCAGACAAGTAACTCGAACATCAGCGACACAAGCGGCAGAATTCTTGCGAATTCAGTTACGAAGTATTTTGGTTGCGGCTTGATCACATGGTCGCGGATTTGCGAGGCATTTCTGTGGGCGTAGGGCGAAGGTCGTCGAAATAGGATTGCTGGCTTTCACGACAGAGCTTCAGCAGCGAATCGGTTTCGTGAAGGATCGCCATCAGGTCCGCCTCGTCAGAGTTGAGAGTCGACTGCAAGTCGGCAGCTTGAAGAGCGATTTCATTGGCACCTTGTTTCGCGGCGACGAGCTGCATGTGGCTCGCCAGTTCCTTGAGCGTTTCAAAATCTTGTCGGTTGAGCGCACTGACGAGGCGTTCGACGTGAACGCCGATCGACAACGCAGTCTCTTTTGATGCAGATGATGCCTCTGTCTTTGAACTCGCCTTCGCTCCAGAGCGGGCAATGAAGCGTTCGACCAATTCAGAATCAAATTGCAAACCAGCACAACGTCGCAACTCGGCGAACGCCTCGTCATGCGACAGCGATTTGCGATATGGACGAAACGAGACCATCGCATCGAACGAGTCCGCAATCGCCAGGATTCGAGCACCGATCGGAGTTTGCACTTTCTGGCCAGTCAGCGGATCAGTCACCGTTGCATCAGGTGGCAGCGCGCGGCACTCCAAGATCGCACAGAGTTCCGGTGATTTGAACGACGCTCGCACCAAGGCCACACCGTTGTGCTGATGAGTCCGCATCATGTCTCGTTCGTCGGAAGTGAGTGGGCCACTCTTCAGCAGAATGCTGTCAGGAACACCGATCTTGCCAATGTCATGCAGCAATGCAGCAATTTCTAACAAATAACATTGGCTCGGTGACATCAAGCCTTCGCCGATTAACACGCACAAATCAGCCACTCGGCGACTATGTTCCGCCGTCGTTAGGTCGCGATATGCGAGAGCAGACATCAACGCGATCACCGCATGAAACGGGATCGGCTGATGGACGACCGTCGGTTTTTCATGACTCGTCCGGGCGTGCGAAGGCTTCGATGACTTGCTGATCGCATCACTCGGAACACGATCAAATCGGATCACACAGTTACGTCCATTTTGTTTCGCCACGTAAAGGCACTTGTCCGCCTGGTCCAACAATTCTTGAGGATTACTTGCCAACAATGATCGTGATGAAACACCGAAGCTCGCAGTTACTGACAATTGCGGAAGCTTCAGTTCCGCGATTGCTAATCGAAGACGCTCGGCCGCTTGCTCAGCGGCTTGAATATCGGTGTCAGGCATCAACACGCAAAACTCTTCGCCTCCGTATCGACAAACCAAATCCGTTTCGCGAGCCGCACCCCTCAGCGTCGCCGCGAAAGTCCGTAAGACTTCGTCGCCCATGCTGTGTCCAAAGCGATCGTTGATCGACTTAAAGAAGTCGATATCGGCCATCACACAGCTCAGTGGCTGACCGTTTTGAATCGAAGCCCCCCACAAAGTTTCAAAGCTTTCAAAAAATGACCGGCGGTTCAAGCAACCTGTCAGCGGGTCTTCGGTCGCAAGGCGTTCGAGTTCTTGGTTCTGACGACGGATTTCTTCTGCGGAATGTTGCAACTTGCTCAACGTCGAAGCCAATTCAGTCTTCTTCTTTACCAGAGCGGTGACATCACCAAAACTGGTGAGCGCACCTTGAGCACGACCATAGTCATCGAGAATCGGCGCGGAATTCACCATGAATGTTCGCGTCTCATCGCTCTTTGATTTGAATCGCAACATCATCCCGGAATCAGCCTCTTCACCGCGCAGCACTTTTTGCCACGGCAAGTCTTGAGCCAACTCCTCACCCCGAGCTGCTCGCCAAGACAATGATGAAGCCTTACGGCCAAGAAGCTGCTTTTCAGTAACGCCGGAGTTCTCGGTAAACGCGCGATTGGCGAGAACAATCCGCTCGCTGTTGTCTAACAACAATAAGCCTTCCGTGAGCGTGTCGAGCGCCTGTCGAACTCGACCGGGAACCACCTTCGATGGATCGAGATGCCGCAAAACTCGCCTTAGGTAAAACAGCGATCCAAGCCAACTCGAAATGGTCATGAATAGCGGCAAGCGAAACTCGGAAGACTTCCAAAGACTCAACCAACCGGTGCGTTGAATCGGCTCAAAACAGAATTCGAGCGATCCCCACGGTTCGCCTCCAACCATAATCGGCACGAACATCTGAGCTCCGAGGAGATCTTTCGTCGCAGGGTTGTTCCACATTTCCTCGTGGTTTCCGGCACGAGCCAACAGTTCGCCGCCTTCGCGCCGCACCGCTGCTGTATGGAGATCTGGATCGCGATCAACGACTGCTTCTAAGCCAACTCGAATTCGCTCGTAATCACCAGGATTCGTCAACAATGTGAAACTGATCGCCATGGTTTCGCAAAGTCGGCTGCGACCTTCCATAACCGCGCGACTCCCATCAGGGATCAACCCCAACAGACCAGCAGTCAGAACGGCGCTCAACGTAATCGACGCGAGTCCAACAGCGATTCGAGTTGTCGTACTTATCATTCGCATGGCTAGTCTGTCTGCCCGATGATTTCTGGGACGGTTAATCGACTGAGTGCTCTGATTTTCGCAGCAACTTCGCGAGACCGGCTTTTGACCAACGACGAAAGACTCCGGCTTTCACTGCCATCATGACTATCGCCATCCTCTTCGTCATCGTCTTCTTTCGCAGCGGCAAAGCTTTGAAGAACAGGCAGAGGATTGACCATTTGCCAAGCCGGAAGTGACGCCAGGAAACTTGTCAGCAAATAGCCCCCACGTAATGTCCACAGGGCGTAGCCGACCGAGAATGCCGACACGACTGACACTGTCGCACCAACCGCCAGTTGTTCGATAGTCATCGGTGAGTGGTCGTCTTTTTGCTGACCATCGTCTTGGTTATTCCATTGCCAATCGACTTGAAACAGCATTACTGGAGAGGGAGTGAGCAAGACTTCCAACTCGCTTGGCGCGGCCATTTCTTCAGTCGCCGTCAAGTAGTCCTGATCTGCTTGGCTATGCTGGAACCAAAACGTTCCCGTGCGTCCGGAGTTGATGTCAGCGATGACCAACGGCGTTTTGACAATGGAGGCAATCGGGGGTGTTGGCAGAAAAAGGATCAGTTGCGGAGACTGATCACCACCGTGACCAACCTGTGGCGGTGGACTTATCGTCGGAGGAGCGACGGGATGCGGTTCGTCGCCGACCGGAATAATTGGAGGCCGTGTTGGCGTTGGCTCTTCAGGATTCGTTCCTCTTCCAATCGCTCGAACGGTGATTGTTACGGTGGTGACCGTCGAACGCAGACGGCCATCTGTTGTTTGATAAGTGAATGAATCCGTCCCAGAGAAGGCAGAATCTGGCGAATAAGCAAAGCTGCCGTCTGCAGACAGCGTGATGACACCATGTTTCGGACCTGCCACTAGCTGAGCTTGTAATACGTCGCCATCAACGTCGGAGTCATTCTCCAACAAACCTGGAACCGCAACAGTGAGAGTCGTGTTTTGATCCATCGCCACGCTATCGCTAGTCGCGATCGGGGCAGCGTTAAATTCATGAACGTTAATCGTGACGGTCGAAACTTGACTAACATCCCCGTCCGAATCAACTGCGTGATAGACGAAACTGTCGACACCGAAAAAATCTCGGTCGGGCGTGTAGTTGAAGCTGCCGTCGGAGTTGAGCGTTAAGGAACCGTGGCTGGGTCCGGCGTCGAGGACGGCGATGAGGTTGTCATTGTTGCCGAGCAGTCCGTCATTGTTGTCGGGATCAGTGTCGTTGTTCAGGACGTTGCCGCTGACGGCGTTGTCTTCGTTGGTGTCGTAGGCCTCGTCGTTGGCGACGGGGTTGTCGTTGATCTCGTGAACGGTGATGGCGACAGTGGCGGCGTTGGAATTTGTGGAGCCGTCGGTGGCTTTATAGGTGAACGTGTCGGTTCCAAAGAAGTTGGCGTTCGGTGTGTACGCGAACGAACCGTTCGAGTTCAGCACCAGCGAACCATTCGATGGACCGGACACTAAGGCCGTTGTCAGCGAGTCGCCATCGAGATCGGAATCGTTCGTCAGTAGCCCCGCAGCAGCGACGTTGAGCGTCCCCTCTTCGTTGACGCTATAGTTGTCGTTGCTCGCCGTGGGAGTGTTGTCGTTGGTGTTAACGACGTTGATGGTGAATGTACGAGTCGAGAAACTGCCGTCGCTGCTCGTGGCTCGCACGATGATCGTGTGACTGGTGGCAGTCTCGTAGTCCAACAGCGTGCCGTCCGCGACCGTGACCGCACCGGTGGTGGGATGGACGGCGAACCGTCCGGCAGCGTTGTCATCCAGTGAGTACGAGATCGCATTGTTCGTGGCATCCGCGTCGTTGGCGGAGACCGTAATGCCAACCGCCGTGCCATTCGGCGCGTTTTCGTTGACGGCATTCGTTGCGGCGTTGGTGTCGGTCGGAGCCGTGACTTCGAACTCATCGACGTCGTTCACCCCAACGGTGAAAACACTGTCAGCCGTCGAACCATCGGCGCTCGTGGCTCGGATCGTAATGTCGTGTGAGGCGGCGGCCTCGCGATTCAGCAACGAGCCGTCAACCACCGTGACGACGCCAGTCGTGGCGTCGATGGCGAAGCGTCCGCCCGCGTTGTCGAACAGCGAGTACGTCACGCCGTTCGTCGTCGCGTCCGCATCGCTGGCGAAGCCGGTGAGGCCGACGACCGTGCCGTTGGCGGCGTTCTCGTTGACCGCGTTTGCCGTCGCGTTCGTGTCAATCGGGGCCGTGACATCAAACTCATCAATGTCGTTCACGGCGATGTTGAAGACTCTGTCAGCCGTCGAACCGTCGGCGCTGGTGGCTCGTACGGTGATGTCGTGCGAAGCGGCGGCTTCTCGATTCAACAACGTGCCGTCGGCGACGGTGACGATACCGGTCGAGGTGTCGATCGCGAACCGTCCACCCGCGTTGTCGGTCAGCGAGTAGGTGACCGTGTTGGTCGTCGCGTCGGCATCGCTGGCCGAGGCGGTGAAGCCGACGGTCGCGCCGTTGGTGGCGTTTTCGTTGACGGCATTGGCCGCGCCGTTGGTGTCGCTGATCGCGCCCACATCGAATTCGTCCACGTCGTTGACGTTGATCGTGAAAGCTTGCGTGCTGAAGCTGCCGTCGATCGAGGTCGCTCGAACGGTGATCCCATGCGAGGCGGCGGCTTCTCGATTCAACAACATGCCGTCGGCGACCGTCACGACGCCGGTCGTGCCGTCGATCGCGAAGCGCCCGTCGGCGTTGACATCGAGGCTGTAACTGATCGTGTTGTTCGTCGCGTCCGCATCGATCGAGAGACCGGTCAGGCCGACGGTCGTGCCGTTGGCCGAGTTCTCGTTCACGGTGTTGACGGCACCGTCGGTGTCGCTGATCGCGGTTGTGTTGAACTCGTCCATGTCCGTGATTGTGACGTTGATCGCTTGCGAGTCGCCGCCGCCGAATCCGTCGCTGACTTGGACGGTGACTTCGTAAACGTGGTCGCCATCCGCGTCGGTCGCCGATTCACGGTCGGGAGCGGTCACGAAAGTTAAGGCTCCGGTCGTGCTGCTGATCGTAAACCGAGCGGCATCGTCGCCGCCGGCAATGCCGTAGGTCAGCGACTGTGCCGGCAGATCGGAGTCGCTGGCGGTGACGGTCGTCACGGCGGTCCCGTTTTCCGCCAGAGTGAGATTGACCGTGTCGCCGCCACCGTTGCTGGTGATCGTCGGCGCGGCGTTCGTTGGCTCGGTCGGCTTGATCGACACGCCGCCAACCACCCACTGGTTGTTTGCCCCAAACGTCCACGACATCGTGACCGAGGCCGCACCCGCTTCCGTGCTGGCTCCAGCGTTGGCACTGCCTGTGTACAAATCCCACCGTTCCGTCTGACCGGCTCCCGGCATGAGCGAGTAGTTCCCGGGGTATTCAACCATCATGGCCGCGAACACCAGTTCGTCCGCGCCCGAGGTGACGTTGACGGTCGCGTCTGCGGAATCGCCGCCCGCCGAAGCGAAGGCTCCCAGCGGAGTGGTCTGATCCACACCGGTGAAGGTCATCACGCCGGCAGCGGTTCCGTAGGACGTGCCACCGCTGAGCGCGATGACGACGTTGTGCGTGCCGAGGTCAGGGGCCACGAGTTGCCACAGTTCGACCTGCGCTTCGTTTTCCGAGTCTTCGTAATACGTCTCGATCCCGACAAATGTGAGTGCGTCGCCGTTGTAGGTGATGCCGACCACCGCATCGCCGCTGGGGTTTGCCATCGACACGGCCACGATCATCAGGCGGTTGTCGCCATCCGTTGTGTGTGAGAGGGTCAGGCTCGAACCGGTCGTCGATCCCGACGATTGATTGCCGATGTCCACGCGCAGGTCGGTGACGGTCACGGCGATGGCCTGCTGGTCCGTCAGGCCGGCCTCGTCGCTGGCGGTGACTTGCACGTCGTACACGTTATTGCCGCCAACATCGGTCGGGACTTCAAAGTTCGGCGCGGTCACGAAGCTCAACTCGCCGGTGGAGCCGTTGATCGTGAACTTGGCCGCGTCCGCGCCGCCGGTGATCGTGAACGTCACGGTTTGAGCTGGCAGGTCGGCATCGGTGGCGATGACGGTCGTCACAGCGGTTGAGTTCTCGCGGACGTTGATCCCGGCCGTGGCTCCAGCACCGTTCGACACAATGACCGGATTGTTGTCGTTCACTGAGTTGAGGGTGATCGTGAAGCCCTGCGTGCTGAACGACGTGTCGGCCGAGGTAGCTCGCACGACGATGTTGTGCGAGGCGGCCGCCTCGCGGTCGATCAGCGTGCCATCGGCCACGGTGACGACTCCTGTCGTCGGGTTGATCGCAAACCGCCCGCCAGCACTGACGTCGAGGCTGTAGGTGCTCGCGTTCGTCGTCGCATCGGTGTCGCTGGCACTCGCCGTGATCCCGACCGTCGTGCCGTTCGCGGCGTTCTCGTTGACGGCGTTCGCCGTGGCGTTCGTGTCACTGATCGTGCCGACATCGAATTCGTCCACATCGTTGACCGCGATCGTGAAGGCTTGCGTGCTGGAGCTGCCGTCGGTCGAGGTGGCTCGGACGGTGATCCCATGCGAGGCGGCGGCTTCTCGATTCAACAACGTGCCGTCGGCAACCGTCACGACGCCCGTTGAACTGTCGATCCCGAACCGCCCGCCGGCGCTGACGTCGAGGCTGTATGTGATCGTGTTGTTCGTCCCGTCCGCGTCGCTCGCGGAAGCGGTCAGGCCGACGGTCGCGCCGGTGGCGGCGTTCTCGTTGACGGCGTTGGCCGAGCCGTTGCTGTCCGTAATCGTGCCGACATTGAATTCATCGACGTCGGTCACGGTGACGGCGATCGCTTGATCGTCCGTGCCGCCGGCTCCGTCGATGACTCGCACGATCACATCGTAGATGTTGTCGCTACCGGAGTCGGCGGGGGACTCGTAGTTCGGCGTGGTGCTGAAGGTGAGTACTCCCGTGCTGCTGTCGATCGCAAAACACGCGGCATCGGCACCGCCGAAGAGGCTGTAGCTCGGCGTTCCGCCATCGACGTCCGTGGAGGTCACGGTGGTCACGGCGGTCGTGTTTTCCGCGAGAGTGATGCTGGCGGTCGCTCCGCTGCCGTTGCTGGTGATCACGGGGACGTCGTTCAAGCCGCTGACGGTCACGGTGGCGTCGTGATTGCCGCTGCTGCCGCCGTCGCCATCGGTCAACACAAAACGAACCGTGCGAGCACCAGCCGTGGGATTGTCCGTGTCCGTGTCTTGGAACGTGACGTTTCGAATCAGAGCTTGTGTGGCTGCCGCGGTCGCATTGCTGTTGAAGGTCACGACGAGATTCGTTCCGCCGCTACCGCCACTGAAGCTGCCGATGGTCGTGCCGCCAAAAGTGACGTTGCTGCCCGACACACTGATCTGACCGGCTCCGCTTCCCTGGTTGCGAATCGCCAACACGTCTTCCGCGCTGTCGCTACCCGCCGCGAGGGAAACCGTCAGCGTGCCCGTGTCGAGGTTGGCCGAGTCCACGTCGGTGACTGTGGCATTGGTGCCTTGTTCGATGACGACCGCACCGGCTCCTTCGCTGTAGGCCAGGCTGTCGCCCGACAAATTGCTGATCGTCGGCGGCTGGTTGCTCGTGAACAGCGCGAGCGCGTCGAGCGCTTCTTCGCCGCTGTCCAATCCGACATCGTTTCCCTGCATGAGAAGCGTCGCATTGGCCACCGCCGTCCCCGATCCCAGCGTGGTCTGAGTCACGGTCAGGAAGAAAACGTCTTCTTTCTTGGTGGCAATGCTGTTGCTGCCGGTGCTGCTGTCGTCGGCATCCAGCGTCATCAGGATCGTGCCGGCATTCAGCGTCACGCCGCCGAGCGTCGTGGTCGCCTCGACGAGTTCCAATCCATAGACCTTCTTGTCTGTGTTGATCTGGTCTCCTTCGATGAGCACGCTCACGGCACCAGCTGTGCCACCCACGCCAACACCGGTCGGTGTGAAGAGACGAATGTCGTTGTCCTCGGAGCCGCCGTCTTGGCTGAACAGGAACGATCCCGCCATCAGCGTGACGTCGCCGACGGTCGTGTTCTGCTCGACCAGTGCCAGGCTCCAGGTATCGTTGCCGCCGTGAATCGTTCCGAAGTTGTCGAGCACAACCGAGAACGTGCCGCTGCTGTAATCGCCGAGCTTAGTCGGTCGATACAGAATCACTTCGTCGTCCAGCACAGCCAGCCCGCTGAGCGTTTCGTCGTCTCGCGTGGAGAGCAAGACGTCCCCCGTCTGAAGATCGAGCGTGTTCAAACCGCTGCCGATCGTTATGAACCGCGACACATAGTGCAGGGCGTCGAGTTCCACATTGCCATCGGTGGCGAACTCGTCGAGATTGAAGAGGTGCGAGAACGTGCCGCTCGTCGTCCCCGGTTCCAGGTCCAGGTTTGGGTCGCTGAATCGCAAGGCTCCGCCGTCGTAGATCGAGTTCACGGCGGGCAACCCCGGATTCGTTTTGTCGCCGGTGGTGGACAGCCACAGCGAGTTGCCGGTCGCGTCGAAGCTGGCACCGTCATCGAACAGGAACAAGAACGGTTGGTTCAGCGATTCGCCGGAGTTGGATTCCAGTTGGTTGTCACCGCCCCATGCGCTGCCGTTCCAATGCACGAAGTGGATGTCGCTGTTGGTCTCCATCACGGAGAGCACGATCTGATTGCCGCCGAGGTTCGCGCTGAGGGTCATCGCGCTGGGGGTGCCGCCGATGTTGGGACCGACCAATTCGCCCGACCAACCTCCGCCGCTGGTCCAAGTCTGGTAGCGCACGGAATTGTTCGCTTCGCCGTACGCGGCCAGCAGGTCGCCCGAAGCGCTCTCGAACGCCACCGCCATGTTGAGGGCGTCCTTCGTGGCCGACGCGGTCGTGGCGATCGTCTGGTCGCCCCACGCGCTGCCGTCCCACACGCTCAGCCAGACTTCGTTGCTCGCGGTCAGCGCGCCCAGGGCGATGCGATCACTGGTCAGGTCCGTGGCCAGAGTCGTCCACTTCGGTGCGGCACCGACGCCACTGGGTGCGGCGAGCGATGCTTGTCCGCTCCACGTTGTGCCGTTCCAGGTTCGATAATTCAGAGTTGAGCCGCTGCCGGTGTCGTACACCGCGACCGCCTCGCCGCTTTGCGATTCGTAGGCCACGAACACCGACGTGTGATCGTCGCCACCGCTGCCGCTATCCAGAACTTGCGAACTGGCCCAACTCGAACCGTTCCAGACGAGGGCATATTCCTGTTTGCCGTCGTTGCTGACGGCCAGAATCATCTCGTCGGAATTCGGATCGGCAGCCAGTTGCAACTGCCGGGCATCACCGCTGGCGGGCGTCGAGATGTTCTGCTCGGCCGACCAACTCGTGCCGTTCCAGACGCGGTACGAAATCGGTGACGAGCCGCCAGCTCCGTTGTTCCACACCAGCACGGCGTCGCCGCTGGTCGATTCGTAAACGACATCGAAGCTGTGATTGGTCGATGAACTGACCGTGTCGAGCGTGAATGGCAGCGCGGCCCATGTCGTCCCGTTCCAGAACTCGCCGCTGATCACGCCACTGGAGTCGATGCCGACGAGAATCTTCTCGTCGCGAGTCGGGGCCTCCGCACCGTCGATGATTCGCCATTCGCCGACGCTCGCGGAATTCCCCTCGACGCCGAACGACACGCCGTCCCATTCGTTGTATTGCGGCGTGTTCAGACCGCTCTGCTTCCAAATGGCCGTCGCCGTGGAACTGGCGGGATCGTTGTCGCTGTTCGTCGCCGAGACATCCGCCGCGTTCCGTCCGTTGTAGCCGGCATCGGTACTGGATGCGGCAGCGGTCAGAATCGTGAAGGCCATGTCACCATCGTTGACCGAATCATTGACTCCCGTAACGGTCACGATCTGAGCCACGTTCCAATTCGCGGTCGTGAACGTCAGCGACGAGGCGGACGCGGTCCCTTCCGTCGTATCGGAACTCGAAAGGTTGATCGTCACATTGGCCGTGGGTGCGATGTTGAGAACGACGGAGAAGCTGGCGGTTGTGCCGGCTTCGGTGGTCACCAGACCCGATGTTGGCGAGACCACGATGCCGTGAACTCCGATGCTCGCGCTGAACTCGGACGTGTCGTCCGTCGTCGAGTTCGTGGCCGTGGCGGTGATGACCTCGCCCGCTGCCAGACTAACAGCCAATGTCTGGCTGAAGCTTGCGTCGCCGCTGGAATTCGTCGTGACGGTGGCAAAGCCGAGATAGCGTTCACCCTCGCCATGTCCGCTGGCATCAGCCGCGGAACTGGCGAAGAACTCGACGCGAAATGTCGCACTGGCCGTGCTGTTCAGCGTGCCGCTCACCGAAACCGAGCCGAAGTCGTCCGTCCTGGCACTGGTCAGCGTCGGGAAGTTCTGGAGATTGTTCTCCCCGGTGTCGCCATCGCCCACATCGTTCGCGGTCACGCCGTCACCAGCCAGGTCAATGCCCAGCACTCCGTTGGAATGAATCGAATTGCCGAGCACGCTGTTGCCGGTCCCCGCGCCGCTGATCAAATCGACGCCGATGCCATCGTTGAACGCGATGGTATTGCCCGCCCCTGCGACCGTGCCGCCGATTTGATTGTTGGTCGTCGAGGAATTCACGAGGACGCCGTCCGACTGATTGCCAAGGTCGATCGTGCCTGTGATATCCGTCCCGATCAAGTTGCCGCGAACGATGTTCCCCGTGGCTCCATTGTCGAGTTCGATGCCGTCGTCCACATTGCCTGAGATGATGTTTCGCGCGGCGGCCGTTGTGCCGCCAATCGTGTTGTTGGCCGCGTTGAAGTCGATCAGGATGCCGTCCACGCCGTTCGCGATCACGGCCGTACCAGCGGCGTTCGTGCCGATCAAGTTTCCTTGCACGACGTTGCCCGTCGCGGCTGCTCCGGTGATTGTGATCCCGCTGTCATTGTTGCCCGACAGCACGTTGCCTGCCCCGGACGTTGTGCCACCAATCGTGTTGTTGGCACCGAGAACATGGATGCCATTCAGGCTATTTGCCTCGGCAATCCCCGCATCGGCGCCAGTGTGGGTCAGATGGCCGATGTAGTTGTCGACGATGACGTTGTTATTCGAGCCTGCCTGGATCTCGATGCCATCGCCGTCAAAATCGCGAATCACCAATCCTCGAATCGTGCTGCCGTCGGCCGTAGAACTCAGGACCAGTCCATCGGCCGCGAGGTCATTACCATCCAACACAATGACCGGCGTATCGGAAAACCCCGGCTCGGACCAACCGTCAATGAGGACCGCACCCGTGATGGTCGGCAACGCGCTGGCGACGTTGATCGTGTGCGGCCCGGCTCCGGAAATGTTGAACGTGATTGTGTCCAAGCCGGGCAATGCATTCGCATCCGTGATTGCCTGCCGCAGTGAGCCGGCTCCCGAATCATTGGTGTTCGTCACCGTGAAGGCCGCCAGCGAGCCGCTCCAATTTGCGACATTACCATCGCCGAGCACTCGTGTTTCGAGAGCACCCAACCGAAACTCCAAATCCCAGTCGCCACCCAGCCGCCCCGATCCCGTGTCGTCGTTGCTGGCAGCAACATCAGCACCTGTCAGGTGTTGCAAGGCTTCAATCAGCGACTGCCCTTTCGCGTCGGCGGCCAGATCGCAGCCATACAACAGCAAGTCGGCTTGGCTCGACAATGCACTCTGCCATTGAGCAATCGAACCGGCGTAGGCATCGAGATTTCCGGTCGACAACCACGTCGCACCAAGCTTCATCGCCCCATTCGTGCCGTGACCGAGAACATGCACCGCATCTAAATCGCGATACCGAGCTAGCGCAGTCGAAATTTGCTGAATGCCGTCTTGATCGGGCGACAAAACCACGATCGCTAACTCGCGCGTCGGATCGTTCAGTTCTCGCAAGGCATCCAAAAGCTGTGAGTAATGTTCGATCTCCGCATCGACGAAGAACAACTCGTGTTTGATGTCCTCTGTCGGCAACAAAGTCACAGCCTCGATCAAATTCAGCGGCGCGTCGTCGTCGTCTTGAAGGGAGGTCTGATGCGACTCTTCGACGGATGACTGCGACACTGCGTCCGATTGATGTTGTAAATCTGCCACGATCAACGGGAAGACTCCCGGATCTATTCCGAACGCATGCGCGTCAGCCCCCTGGTGAGCATGACCTGCGTCGGCATCCGGCGTTGGCAACACGTCGATCCCGCTCGCAGGAGCCGCACTGAAGAGCACTCGCTCTTCAAGCTCCGCAAGTTGCAGGACGCGTCGCCGAACCGGCTGGGATACAGCCTCTCGTCGATTCCAGGGCCAGAACAAACTCGGTCGTCTCATCGAAGGGGTCGATATTTTTGGCGCGCTGTGGAAACACAATCACGCCTAAAGATCGCTCGCAATTTGGCGCGCGGAGTCCGACTGAGACAAGCCGTTCCAGACATCAGCCTTTTCCTGAGCGGCATTCCTTACTGAGACGGTCGTAAGGATTCGACCGGTCGAAGTGATTGCAACAATTGCCGGGATTGTGAGCCGGGTGGAATCAGTCCTCTGACAATTCGTGCAAGAAAGAGTCAGAGGGCTGACGCCACTCGGCTCATCAAGATTGCGTTGTGAACCTCACGAGAAATCAGCGATTGCCCGGCGAGATGACCCCTTGTTCGGGGCTGGAGGCGGTCGCATAGAGTTTCTTGGGAATGCGACCAGACATCCCCGCTTGGCGGCCTGCAAAGCAAGCGTGCTTCATCGCGTGGGCCATGCGCAACGGATCGGCGGCACTGGCGATACCCGTATTGAGCAGCACACCATCGCAACCAAGCTCCATTGCGAATGCCACGTCACTCGCGGTCCCAACACCAGCATCGATGATCATGGGATATTCGGGATCGTTCTCTTTGAGGTACTCCAAGCAAATCCGAATGTTGTTCGGATTGAGCACTCCTTGCCCGCTACCAATCGGGCTTCCCGCAGGCATCACCGCCGTCGCACCGGCTGACTTCAGCCGCCGAGCCGTGATCGGATCATCGGTCGTGTAAACGAGCACTTGAAAGCCGTCTGCCACGAGCTGTTCGGTTGCTTGCAGAGTTGCGATCGGATCTGGCAGCAATGTCTTCTTATCGCCGAGCACTTCCAGTTTGACCCAATCAGCGCCGGGGTTCTCCAGCCCTTCGAGTATCTCTCGCCCCAAACGAGCAACTCGAACGGCATCTTCGGCGTTAAAGCATCCCGCCGTGTTGGGAAGGATCGTGTACTTGCTCAGGTCGATGAAATCGAGAATGCTCCGACCTTCGGCGTCAATCAAACGCTCGCGACGGACCGCGACCGTGATGACCTCCGAACCGCTCGCCTCCAAGCATTGCTGCATCAATTCGTAGGTCGAGTACTTACCGGTCCCCACGATCAGCCGTGACTGCAGCACGTGCGTGCCGAGTACCAATGGTTTGTCTTGAGTCGCCACCGATCCCACGATTGCCTGAGACACGTCATTCACCTTGCTGTTGATTCCTGCGGAGTTTCATACCGTTTCGAAAACAAAGTCTAGGACTGCTCGAAATGAAACTCAACGAGCCCATTTCTGCTTCATCACGACCGGGCAAGTAGCGAGCACAGAATGACGTGACTAGACTCCGCCACGCTCGGCATGACGCCGAAATCAATGTTGGTCCACAGCCCCGGAGTTGGAGTTCTCGATGTCGAACAATCAGTTGTTTGCCAAGAAGTCGCTGAAAGGTTTGTTGGATGAGATGGCCGGAGACAACCGGCTGAAGCGAGTTTTAGGCCCGGTCACGCTGACCAGCCTCGGTGTGGGAGCGGTCATCGGTGCGGGAATCTTTGTGGCAACTGGTGCTGCCGCTCACAACACGGCCGGCCCCGCACTCATGATCTCTTACGTGGTTGCCGGATTGACCTGCATCTTTGCCGCCTTGTGCTATGCCGAGTTCGCTTCAATGGCACCGGTCGCCGGTAGCGCCTACACCTACGCTTACACCACGATGGGCGAACTATTTGCCTGGATCATCGGCTGGGACTTGATCCTCGAATACGCCGTCGGTGCCGCAACCGTCGCCAACGGATGGTCGGGATACTTTCAAAGCGTGCTCGCCAAGTTCGGTGTGCATGTCCCCGAATTCTGCAACCAAGCCACCGTCATCTACAAAGACGGAGCGTTCATCGCGACAGGCTCGTTGTTCAACTTGCCGGCGGTTGCCGTGACGATCTTGGTCACGTTGGTGTTGGTAAAAGGGATTTCGGAAAGCGCCAATTTCAATGCGTTGATGGTCGCACTCAAGGTCGCCGCCGTGCTCTTCGTGATCTTGGTCGGTGCGTTCTACGTGAACCCCGAAAACTGGACGCCATTCGCACCGTATGGTTGGACCGGCCTCAGCTTCTTTGGTCACCCCATCGCAGGACAAACCAATCAAGGGGGAGAACCGGTCGGAATGCTTGCTGGAGCGGCGATCATTTTCTTCGCGTATATTGGATTTGATTCGGTATCGACTCACGCAGAAGAAGCGAAGAACCCACAACGCGATGTGCCGATCGGGATCATGGCCTCGCTCGCAATTTGCACCGTGTTGTATGTGGCCGTTGTCGCGGTGCTGACCGGCATGGTGAAGTACGACCAAATTGATGCAAATGCCGGTGTCTCAAGTGCCTTCAAGGCTGTCGGGTTGCCGTGGGCCGAATTCATCATCGCTGCCGCCGGTGTCGCCGGGATCACGTCCGTGTTGCTGGTGATGATGCTGAGTGCTCCGCGAGTCTTCTTGGCGATGGCTCGCGATGGGCTGGTTCCTAAGAAGTTTTTTGCAGACGTTCATCCGAAGTTTCAAACTCCTTGGAAGAGCACGCTGCTGATTGGCGCATTCGTTTCGGTGCTGGCGGGCTTCTTGCCAATCGACGCTCTGCTGCACCTCACCAACATCGGAACGCTGTTCGCATTCGTCATTGTTTGTGCCGCCGTGTTGATCATGCGCAAAACGAATCCGGAAGCCGAGCGTCCTTTCCGCTGCCCACTGGTTCCGCTCGTTCCGCTGTTGGGAATTGGAGCTTGCTTGATGCTGATGTTCTCTCTGCCAGCCGCCAACTGGTGGCGACTCATCGCCTGGCTGGGACTCGGCCTAGTGATCTACTTCTCATACGGTCGCCACCACAGCGTCCTGGGTCATGAACTACGTGAAGCTGCGAAAAAATCGTAGCCACAAGCGGCTGCTTGTGAGCCATCAGAAACCGTCATCGCGAACTCGGTGACCTGTGAATGATCACCGAGAACCCGCGAAGAGACCAAAGTGTTGCCGAGTTGCCCCCCGCAACTCGGCGTTCTCGATTGATCATTGACGTTCATGTCTCCGAGTTCGTCGAGTCGCGGAGCGACTCGACCACAAAT
>CAIJTL010000804.1 GCA_903823545.1 uncultured Planctomycetaceae bacterium | reverse complement strand
TGCCGCTGCCGCTGCTGCCGGTGCAATTGCTGTGGTTGAACCTGGTCACGAATGGCATTCAGGGAGTGGCGCTCGCCTTTGAACCGGGCGAAGGGGACGCCCTGCGGCGGAAACCGCGTCCGCCGCTGGAGCCGATTTTCAATCGGCTGATGAACGAGCGAATGTTGGTTGGTGTGGTGACCATCGGTGTGGGTGGCTTCCTGGTGTACGACGTCGCCCTGCGGTTCGGCTGGTCCGTGACAGACGCTCGCAATCTGCTGCTGCTGGTGATGGTGCTGTTCGAGAACTTCCACGTGGGGAATTGTCGCTCGGAAACCAAATCGGCCTTCCAACTCTCGCCGCTGCGCAGCCCGGTGCTGTTCTACGGCACGGTGGGTGCTCTGCTGGTTCACATCGCCGGCATGTATGTCCCGTTCCTGCAAGACGTGCTCTCTACGCAGCCCGTGGACTGGTCTGTTTGGGGATTGGCCGTCCTTGTCGCCGTCACCGTCGTGCCAGCCATCGAACTTCACAAATGGCTATGGGCCAAGCGAACACACGCAGCGAGCCCGTAGCCAGCCAACCGGCGAGCCGGGTCCGCCGCAGGCGGATCAGCCCCCGAACAATTTGAGATTTGAGATGAAAGGAGCGCAATCATGATGAAGAGGATTCTCGTGGGCTTGGCCGGGACACCGTACACCCCCGTCGCGATCCAGCGCGCGGTGGCTTTGGCCGCTCAACATCAGGCGGAAGTCACGGGGGTGACCGTGATTGATCTGTCGAAAATCTCGCAATTGAGTGGCGTGTCTTCTGGAACGGACTCCGTCGGCAATTCACGCCGCCAACGGCTGGCGATCACACGCGACCACGTCGAACAGGCGCTAGCGGATTTCCATGCGGCTTGTGACGGAGCCGGCGTCAAGGGGCGAATCATTCAAGAGTCGGACGTGCCGTTTACAAAGCTCATCGACTTGGCTCGCTACCACGATGTGATGGTCTTCGGAATGCGGAGCGTGTTTGAGCACGACTTCCTGTGCGAAGACCCCCACTCCTTGCTGGTGCGATTGGTCGCCGCCGGTGTGCGGCCGATGATCGCCGTCTCCCCGAAGTTCCGATTCATTTCCCGCGTGCTGATTGCCTATGGCGGTTCGATGGAATCGGCGAAAGCCATGAAGCGGTTCGTGCAACTGCGTCTGTGGCCGGAGGCGCAGTTGAAGATCATGACATTCAACGAATCAGAGTCGGAGGCTTCCCGGCTGGCGCACGACGCCGCCGACTATTGTCGCGCACATGGCTACCACGTTGAGGCTTACCAAACCAATACTGGCGTCCCGAAGAACCTGCTCTTGGCAGCGGCCACTTTGTGGCAGGCCGACATGATCGTCATGGGAAACAGCGCTCGAAGCGTGCTGTTGCGCCGAGTGTTGGGAGACACGGCCCTCGATGTGCTGCAAAACACCGAAATCCCACTCTTCCTCTGTCAGTAACTTCGTCCGCCGCCAAACCGGCGAACCGGGCGGCGTCAGCGTCCGGACTATTTGAAATTTGAGAATGTCCGGGGGCTGACGCCGCCCGGCTCGCCAAATCATTCGAAACCCAAATCACCAAATCATTCGGAACACATACGGGAGCTGAGGCCATGACGAACATTCCACAAGGTTATAAGCGTATTCTCGTGGCGACGGACTTCTCGCCGCACGCCGAGGCGGCG
>CAIJTL010000803.1 GCA_903823545.1 uncultured Planctomycetaceae bacterium | reverse complement strand
TCGGCTGAGCGTTCGCCCTCGCTCACGCTTCGGGTTACTCATACTTTTCACTCGGAGCGAACGTGGCCACGGAATATTTTGAATGGATCAAGGCTCTCGAAACGAATGTCTCGAAAGCGTTACTCGGTAAGCCTGAGTCGGTGCATTTGGCGATCGTCGCACTTTTGGCCGAAGGGCATATTCTGATCGAAGACGCTCCGGGCGTCGGCAAGACGTCGCTCGCGAAGGCGTTGGCGAAGAGTTTGAACTGTGAGTTCAAACGGCTCCAATGCACCCCAGACATGCTCCCCAGCGACATTCTCGGGAGCAGTGTTTTTCTGCCGAACAAAGCGGAGTTTGAATTCCGGCCCGGCCCAATCTTCTCGCACATTGTGGTGGTTGATGAGATCAACCGCACGACACCACGAACTCAAAGCGCGCTGTTGGAAGCGATGAATGAGGGGCAGGTTTCGATTGAAGGTCAGACCTACACGCTCAAAAAGCCGTTCTTCGTGCTAGCGACTCAAAACCCGTTTGAGTTTGAGGGAACGTTTGCGTTGCCGGAAAACCAACTCGATCGTTTTATGCTTTGTTTGGAGATCGGCTATCCAGATCTCGCTGTAGAAAAGGAGATCCTTACGAGCCACCGGACTGGCGAGCCAGTTGATCAACTCAAGCCGGCAATGTCGTTGGAGCAGCTTTCAGAATTACAGAGAGCTGTTCGTGACGTACGGGTTGATGATTCGATCAACGATTATCTCTTGAGGATCGTCGCTGAAACTCGAAAGCATCCGGAATTGTCGTTAGGGATCAGTACCCGCGGTGCGTTGACCCTGTATCGAGCGGTTCAAAGTCTGGCATTGGTCGAGCAACGAACCTTTGTTGTTCCAGATGACGTGAAGCGACTAGCAGTTCCAGTTCTAGCTCACCGAGCCATCAGTAAGGGATTGATTCGAGAGGGGCAGCGAGACCGGGTGAAAGGGGTGATCCGGCAAATCTTGGAAAAGACGGCTGTTCCGAAATGACCAGTTTGGCTAAATCACCCAAACGGTAGCGAGCTGATCTAGGTGAATGGAGTTGGTGCTTCAATAATCGCCGCTGATTGTTTCATCACAACGCTTTTGGCACGCGAGACAGTCGTTTAACTGCCTCGTACCGCTAATTGCACTAAGTGTTGAACGACTCATCCGAAAGTTGACGGAGCCTCGAAGGATCGGGGATCGACCATGAGTTTTACGGAACGGATTGAGCAACGCGGTGATTCGAGTGTGCCGCAATGCGGCCCGATTGTTCGCTTGCGGATGATCTATTTCACCCTCTGCTTTGTGGCCATCGGCTGTCTCGACGCGGATCAAGGTTCTGTCGTTGTGAAACCACGGCGTGCGAAAGGGTCTGCGGTCTCGTCATCCGAATCTTCTTCGCCGCGCAAGACCAAGAGCAGTTGCAAGGCTGATTCCGACCGCGATGAAAAAGTGCTCAATCACCCCGAGCTGCAAGCAGAACTGGCGCAGGTCGATGATCTGATTCGCACTGTTGGCGGCGATGATGCTCAGAAGCCGTCTCGTAAAAAGATCCGGAGTGCGGATGAAGATTCGGTCGTAACCGCGTTTGCTGAGGAGGTCGTGGCGCCAACCAATCAGACAGTGAAGGGGGCTCGCAAAAACCGGCTCGCCAAAGAATCGAGTCCATATTTGTTGCTGCACGCGACGAACCCCGTCGATTGGTTCCCGTGGGGGCCAGAGGCGCTAGAGCGAGCCAAGAAAGAGAAGAAGTTGATCTTCTTGTCGATTGGCTATAGCAGTTGCCATTGGTGCCATGTGATGGAACGGCTGGTCTTCTCGAACGAGCAGATTGCTCGATTCATGAACGAGAACTTCGTCTGCGTGAAAGTGGACCGCGAAGAGCGACCGGACATTGATGACATCTACATGACCGCTTTGACGGTCTATTTTCGGTTGAGCGGCTCCGATCAATCAGGCGGCTGGCCGTTGTCCTTGTTTTTAACACCTGAAGGAAAGCCGATTGCTGGCGGAACTTACTTTCCACCCGACGATCAAGATGGCCGCATGGGCTTTCCGACGGTAATGAATAAGATCGCTAGCCTCTGGCGCGATGAAACTCAGACGTTGGAAAAGAACGCTGACATCCTGACAGAAAACGTTCGAAGGACGATGACCGCTAAGGTCGTCTTGAAAGATGTGCCGCTCACTGCGGAACTCGCTTCGACAGTCACCAGCTCAATTGCTGAAACGTATGACGCGAAATTTGGCGGCTTCGATTTCAATCCAGCCCGTCCCAATGCTCCGAAATTCCCGGTGCCGAGTAAGCTGGGCTTGTTGCTGTATCAGGCTCAGCGCGACCGCGATGACGCGTTGCGGACGAAAGTGACGTCGACGCTCAGCGCGATGGCGGCTGGCGGTATTCGTGATCATTTAGCGGGAGGTTTTCATCGCTACAGCACCGATCGAGCTTGGAAAGTGCCGCACTTTGAGAAGATGCTCTACGACAACGCGCAGCTCGCGGACATCTACTTGGAGGCATTTCGACAGACGAGTCTCCCTGAAAACAAAGTGATCGCCGAAGAAGTCTGCGACTTTGTGCTTCGAGAGATGACCGACAAACGTGGTGGCTTCTTTTCAGCACTCGATGCTGACAGCGAAGATGTTGAAGGGAAGTCATACGTATGGTCTGAGAAAGAAATCGACAAGTTGCTCGGTCCCGATGACGCCGAGGCTTTCAAGTTGGCATACGGCTTGGATGTCCCAAGTTCATTTGAAACAGGCAATGTGTTGTTTCAACCGAAGCCGTTGACGGAGATTGCTAACGAACTGAAGGTCGAACCGGCGGAACTCGACCGCCGTCTGAAGACTGCCAAGCAACGACTGCTTGCAGTCCGTAATCGTCGGCCACCGCCGTTGTGCGACGACAAGATTTTGACCGGGTGGAACGGGCTGATGATCAAGGCTCTCGCTAATGCGGGTGCTCGATTCAATCGAGCGGACTATCTCGCTGCCGCCGAGCGCGCGGCGATCTTTATTCTTACTGAAATGCGAGATGAGCAAGGCCGTTTGCGGCGTTCGTATCGAGGGAGCGTCAGTCCAATTAAAGCCTATCTCGATGACTACGCTTATTTGGTCGATGGTCTGCTCTCGCTCCATATCGCGACTCGCGATCCAAAGTGGCTGGCTGCCGCGACTCGATTGACCGACGATCAATTGAAGTTGTTCTGGGACGAGGCCGCTGGAGGTTTCTTCTACACGGCGACTGATCACGAAGAGTTACTCGCTCGATCAAAAGATCGCTACGACTCGGTCGTGCCATCGGGAAATAGTGTGAGTGTTCGAAACCTGTTGCGAATCGCGAGCCTCGCGGGCAAAGACGAGTACCGTGACAAAGCGGAGCAGACTCTGAAGGCGTTTGCTCCGTTGATGAGTGAGACCCCGCTCGGCTCTGCGAACATGGCGGTCGCGCTGTTCGAGTTTCTCGACCAGCCGAACTTCGGATCAAGTCGTCGCAGTGTTGATCCTCACGTTGTACCGGCAGGTGATGAAGAGGTTCTCGACGTTGCATTGAAGCCTAAGCGAGAAGATCTTGGAGCTGGTTTGGGCGCGTCACCGTTGGCAGACAAAACGCCGAAGGGTGACAAGACAAAGAAAATCGACATCCTGACGGCTGAGGCTCATCTCAATGTCGACCGTCTTCCAGCGGGTAGCACTTGCCGCGTTGCAATGATCCTCAACATTCAAGATGGCTGGCACATCAACCAGAATCCTCCCCAACCTGACTTCGTGAACGCGACACGATTTACGATGAAGACCAAGCAGGGAACTAAGCTCGTCGAGGTGAAGTACCCGAAGGGACACAAGATCAACGCCGCAGGTTTTGATGAGCCGGTGATGGTTTACGACGGTCAAATCGTCCTGTTCGGAACGATGGAGATTCCTGAATCTGCCGCAGGCAAAGTTGAAGAATTCGAACTGCAAGTTCGCTACCAAGCGTGTAGCGAATCACGTTGTGAGCCGCCGAAAACGTTGACACTGAGCGGCAGGCTGGAGGTCGCTCCAGTGGGCGAAAAGGTGAAAGCGGTCAACGACAAGCTCTTCAATCCGCCGAAGGGTTCACCGAAGAAAAACTAACCGGTGGTGTTACGGAGAATTGGTGGATTGATCCGATTTCGCCATGCGAATTCAGACATAGAAACCCTAATGGACCTCGTCGTTAGGCTTCGGTTCTCAGGCAGTCGGAGAGGCATTATTGACGGCCCGCAATTTTTTGCCAGTTTTTCCTTCACAAATTCTGTAGATGTGTCGTATCCTCCCTCGCCATGCCTTCACGCACACTTCGATCTCTGCGATTTCCTCGTCTTATCGTGATGATCACGATGGCTGCTGCCATATGGGCGGTGCCTGCGGTGCGGTGCGAAGCGAGTTGTGGTGACTACTTGGTCCATCACGACTCTATGAAGATGGCAGTTCCGAACGACGCGGTTGGCAACACAGAATCGCCCGTTGAGAGATCGACCCCGGCCTGCCCATGCCAGGGATCTAGTTGCTCTCGTCGATCAGAGGTTCCGGCTG
>CAIJTL010000802.1 GCA_903823545.1 uncultured Planctomycetaceae bacterium | reverse complement strand
GAGGTGGCACGTGGTTCCGTTCGCGACTTCGGTCACGATCGCACGAACGTCAAGCTGATGAGAACGGCCCGCCGCTCGCGAGAGGATCGCAAAACCGACTCAGTGTCCCGCCACCGCGCGGGAGCCGGACGCGACTCGCGTCCAGGAATCACGAAGGGATGTATCGAGAGGCCGCCGCATCTGCAAAACAAGGCCGCCACAAACTCGCTCAATCGCGACCCCATCGCTCACTCCGCTCCAAAACAGAGGCCCTCAAACGACGACAGCTTCCGAAGACAGACCCTGCCGACAAAAACAACCGGCGAGTCACCGCTAACAACCATCACCAACCGTAACCATTTTTTCTGAAGCCCACCTCTTCAGCACGCTCAACGTCCGCACCCAACCCGAAGACCAACGAAAAAACACAGCCAAAAAACCTCAGAAAACTGACTTGACGATCAATTCTCTTTCAGGGACGTGCCACCCAAACTTCAACCTCAAAGCTTCACACAAGGAGTCTCACATGGTCAGCCACCATGACCACACCGAATCGTTTCACGGCCCGCACATGCAGGCCGAGTTAGTTTGCTCGGACATCGCCAATCGGCTGGACCTCACGGCGCTAAGCACTGTCGTAGTTTTCTTCGGAATCTGTTTTTCGCTGCTCATGGCTGGCTCCCAATGTGGTTCGTAACGTCACTCAAACGGGCATCGGTGAAAAATCGTTGCACTTCATCCCCGAAGGTCGTGCTTCTATGAGCCAACTCAGGTAGCCAAATCGGACACACAAAATTGGCAAATTCTCCAAAATATGAAATTGCAGAGACGAGTACTGGCAGCCCGCAAGTTTGCGTGCTCTGCTTGATTAGCCACACAGGCCGGATTTTGGGAAAAGAAAATCGTGGGCTACCGAGAATTTGTTGGTGTAGTCACAGTGGTGAGTGCCGCGAAGCGAAGTGGCAAATGCTGCGAAGCGAATGTGGGGGACAATTTCTCCCCATCGGCTCGCTCGTAGAGTCTCAAATGGAAGAAGGAGCTGATCCATGATTCGTCGTTTTGTGTTGTTTGTCGTGGTTGCTTGGTTGTCGACGAAATCGAACTTGATGGCGGAAGATTCGTTCTTCCGGGTTCGCTGGAACGAACTGAAGATCGTTGATGGCGAATTTCCAACTTACAAAAACGCGAATGACGACTGGCCGCTTCGTCAACAGTTGATGCGAGTTCTTCCGTTCGTGGTATTGGATGAGCCGGGCGAGGCGTATCTACAACGAGGCGATTTGTGGTCCAACGTGCTGGATCCGAAAGACCCGGAAGCAAAGCCCGTCTTTGTCGCGATTCGATCATCGGCCAAGAAAGATGTGACCGGGCGTCTTTTCATGCCGAAGCCCGATGGCAACGGACTGCTGGCGCTCAAATTTGAGATCGCGGCGAGTTCTGCAAAAAAGGATGCCACACGCAGTTTTCAAATGGCGAAGATCGAGCATTTTGAACGACTGCTCGCGTCCGGATCGCCAGGATCGGCGTGGTTTCGGTATCAGTCCAAGGTCGCACAGAACGCGCTCGACAAGACGACGAAAGAAGAAGGGGAGTTACTCGCTCAGATCACTCGCACAAATGAATGGCGGCGGTCGGATGATTTAGATCGTAGCTACGAGCTTTTTTCTGGCGGTCGAGCGATTAGCGAAAACCTGCAACTCGATCGCGAAATGCTGTTTCCACGGACCAACACAGAAGACGGCAAGCTCGTGCCGTTGGACTCAATCACCGGGATCACTGTCAGAGAAATGGACTGGCAAGCGTTGATCAAAGAGGCGAAGCCGAAGCTCGATATTTTGGCAAACGTGATTCCCGCTCATCAACACGTTCTCTTTTTTCCAACGTTTGCGGCGGCCATGAAAGTAGCTGACGAAGCCAAGCTGCAAGGGACGTCGATTCTCCGGCACACCGAGTTAGCCGCTCAAGACACACACTTGGTTCAGCGTTATGAACGGCAACTCGGTCTGTCACTCAGTTCGCTCGGCCGAGTAATCGGCCCGCAGCTTGTCGGAAGCGTGGCGATTACTGGCGGCGATCCGTACTTCGCGTCAGGCACCGATGTCGCCGTCTTGTTCGAGACGCCGCAACCTGCGGTCTTCGCCAGCTTGTTGCTTGCCAAGATTCGGATCGACGTGGCCACCAATTCTGAAGCGAAGCCGGTTGAGGGAATCGTGGACGGCATCAAGTACGTCGGCGTCCGTTCGCTCGATCGAACGATCTGCAGCTACCTCGCAGAAATAGATCAGGCAGTTGTCGTCACCAATTCTCTGAGCCAACTGAAACAACTGGCCGCTGTCCGAACCGGCAAAGCCGCCGCGATTGCTTCGTTGCCGGAGTTCGTCTTCTTCCGTCAGCGTTATCAGATTGGCGATGCGGCGGAATCCGCACTGCTCTTCATCAGTGACGCGACAATTCGACGTTGGTGTGGACCGCGTTGGCGAATCGCGTCATCACGTCGCGTTCGTGATGCGGCGGTCTTGCTACAGCTTCAGGCAGCAAACCTCGACGCGATCGTCACCGGCAAAGAGCTTAAGCCAGGAGTCGTGACCTCGGAGCTACCAACATCGCAACAAAACCTCGACGTGCAATTGACCTCAAACGGCGTGATGTCGCCGTCGCTGGGACGATTCGATTTTCTGACACCGATCTCCGAATTGACCTTTGACTCGGTGACGGTCTCCGAGAGAGAGGCGTATCAACGCTGGCGAGACGGCTATCAACGCAATTGGTCCGGAGCATTCGATCCGATCGCGTTGCGTATCGGCTCAGATGAAAAGAGTCTGTCGGCGGACCTCTCGATCATGCCGTTGATTTTGAACTCCGAATATCAATTGTTTTTGCAGATCGTCGCCGGAGCGAAGTTGAAGCCCAATTCGGGCGATCCACACGACGCGATCTCCCACGTTGTCGTCGCGATCAATCCGAAGTCCCCACTCATTCAACAAGCCAATCAATTCCTCGCGGGCATGTTAGCCGGAAGCCTGGGGGGCCGACTCGGAGCCGATAAACCGCTTGATCCACTCGGCTGGCTGGGTGAGTCGATTGCCATCTACGCCGATCGCGACGAGTTCTGGAGTGAGTTGAACAAGCTCACACAAGTCGATCGTTTGAGAAAGCTAAGAGAAAACGGCTATCGAATTCCTGCGGCTGTTCGAATCGAAGTTCGTCAGCCGTTGAAGTTGGCGCTGTTTCTGACCGCCGTTCGATCTTTCATTCAGCAGTCGGGACCAGGACTCACTCGCTGGGATACGATGAATCATCTCGAACACCCTTATGTGAAGGTTTCCGCCGCACGTCGCGGAGCACAGGGATTGGACGAGTTCGATAACGTGCGGTTGTATTACTCGACGATCGGGGATGGCTTGGTCCTGACACCAAACGAAAACGTCATCAAGCGTGCCATCGAACGAGAACTCGCTAGCAACCCCATTAAGCCAGATGACGAGAAACCCGCCGATACCAAATCCGCCACTCCGCAGGATTCACCTGCGAAGAAGACGCCGAGTGAGGTTGCGAAGTCCGAAGGGCTAGCCAACGGTTGGCTCGGCGAAAGCATGGCACTTCAATTTGATCGAGAGTTGAGCAACTTCTTGTGGAGTTTCGGCGATGTGGATCTTCGCCAAATGGCGCAGACAAATTCGTGGAACAATCTCCCGATCCTCAACGAATGGAAACGCCGCTTTCCCGATCGAGACCCCATTGAAGTTCATCGCCGCGCATGGGGTGTAGAACTGATTTGCCCCGGCGGAGGCAAATACGTTTGGAGCGACGAGTGGCAAACTATGGAGTCCACTGTCTTTGGCTCACCTGGATCTCCGAAAATGCCAGCCCCCTCCCCTGCCCCGCTGCTTCCATTTGCGAAAGCGAACTTTGGCATCACGTTTGAACTCGGTGGGCTCCGTTCGCGAATCCATTTAGAACGCGACCAGCCAGTCGCGAAATGAACGCATTCTATTGGCGTGCGTCTTGCGAAGTAGCACGCATCAGTGGTGATCTATGGCCTCGCGTCGAAGAATGGAAAAACACCTGAGACGCAACTAGACTCCCGCCCGATTCAGCAGCGCTTGGATCATTTAAAACGTTTTGTCTCAAGGAGATTTGTTGTGGTGAAAGTTGCGATCAATGGGTTCGGCCGCATCGGGCGGCTGGTGTTTCGAGCGATGGTTGAGCAAGGTCTGATTGGCAAAGAGGTGCAAGTCGTTGCCGTCGGCGACATTGTCCCGGCCGACAATTTGGCCTACTTGGTGAAGTACGATTCGACTCAAGGCCGCTTTAACGGAACGGTCAGCAGCAAGAAGTCCAGCCCGGACAAAGCGGAAGATGACGTTCTGGTCGTCAACGGTCAGGACATCGCTGTCGTCAGCGCGAAGTCCCCGGCTGATCTGCCTTGGAAGCAATACGGCGTCGATATCGTTATCGAATCGACCGGCCTCTTCACCGAAGCCGAAAAGGCCAAAGGCCACATCACTGCAGGTGCGAAGAAGGTCATCATTTCGGCCCCGGCTAAGGGTGAAGATGTCACGATCGTCATGGGCGTGAATCACGACAAGTACGATCCGAAGGCTCACAACATCATCTCCAACGCGAGCTGCACGACGAATTGCCTCGCTCCTGTTGTGCATGTTCTGCTGAAAGAGTTCGGCATCGAAGAAGGTTTGATGACCACCATTCATGCCTACACAGCAACTCAAAAGACTGTCGATGGACCGAGCAAGAAGGACTGGAAAGGTGGCCGTACCGCCGCTCAAAACATCATCCCGTCCGCCACCGGAGCCGCGAAGGCTGTCGCGTTGGTCTGCCCCGAAGTGAAGGGCAAGATGACTGGCATGGCCTTCCGCGTTCCAACCCCGACCGTTTCGGTCGTGGACCTGACCGTGAAGACCGTCAAGGAAACGAGCTACGCCGAAATCTCCGCCGCCATGAAGAAGGCCAGCGAGACTTACCTCAAGGGCATCCTCGAATACACCGAAGACGAAGTGGTCAGCACCGACTTCATCCACTGCAACGCCTCGTCGATCTTCGACAAAGGGAGCGGGATCGAACTCAACAACCGCTTCTTCAAGCTCGTAAGCTGGTACGACAACGAATGGGGCTACAGCAACCGCGTCGGCGATCTACTGAAGCTGATCATCAGCAAAGGGCTGTAAAGTCTCTAATCCAAAGAAGTGTTAAAGGCCGTGGCGAGCTAATTGGCTCGCCACGGTTTTGTTTTTATTGCGTCGGACTTTCATCAGCGAGGGAGTCATGACAACTTTGCTGCTCTCATCAAGACACACTGAAGATAACCAAGCGATTTGGCGATCAGCAGTTCATCGCGGCTGGGAAGTCGAGCGAGTT
>CAIJTL010000801.1 GCA_903823545.1 uncultured Planctomycetaceae bacterium | reverse complement strand
TTGTTTGATGAATTCACCGCCAAGGGATCAGCTCGCGGCATGGGCGAAGCGGAACTCGAAATCCTCGGCACGCACTGCTCAGACACCGAACGTCGAGCGGCTCAAGCCGAACGCGAGCTGACAAAGCTCAAACTGCTCGCGTTCATGGCGGGCAAAGTGGGTGAGGAATTCGACGCGATCGTCACCGGCGTCGAACGCTTCGGGATGTTTTGCCAAGGACTCGAAATGCCGGTCGATGGCTTCGTCCACGTTAGTGCGATCTCGGAAAACGATTACTTCAACTACGACCCCGACAGTCTCAGCCTCGTCGGCCGTTCCAGCGGCAGACAATTCCGCCTCGGCGACCGAGTCCGCGTCCAAATCGCTCACGTGAACGAACAACGCCGCGAGTTAGACTTCCGAGTGATCCTCGACAAGCCAGCAAGCCGCCGCACTCGCGGACCACAAGTGCCCACCCCGGAACCACGGCAACGAACCTCAAGACGACCCAAGAGCCAGAGCTCTCCACGAAAGCCCAAGCGTCGATGAGAGGTGCTGGAACTGAGTCGCTGCACGGCCAGCGGATGGACAGAGTCGGCCGGATTCGCTCCTGTGGACAGGCTTTCAAAAAAGGTTCCCCGCCAGAGGACGCAACCAACCCTCCGCCATCTGGCTCCGACACGAGTTGCCTGTGCAGAGAAACAGAACGCGACGGCGGTGGTTCAGGCTGGTTTCAATCACCGATGACGTCCCTTCATGGCCAGGCAATCAATCTTGGCGGCAGAATACCGAACGAACTCAGGCGCAGCCGCTTGAGACTGTGCATCGACAAAGTCCGAACGCAGCGAATCTCCATGTGACCAGAAAACTGGAGACGCAGCGGCTGTTGCCTGGAGCGAGTTGTTAGCCGATTCCTCTGATCTGCATTTCATATTCGTAAGTTGCATCTGGCTTCGCCCAAGCATCGCGAATTTTCGGCCGCACCGCCAACTCTTCGGCTATTGCGAGCTGGGAATTGCTCGCGGATCTGAGAAGCGCAATCAACTCATCGATTGTCTTCCATCTTCGGATTTCACCCCGGAGAAGTGATGTCCATGTTCTGGTTCGCGACAGAATCGCACGTTCAATTTCGGCGACGCTCGATACGCGGATTTCGATCATCTCATGTGCCGATTCGATGCCACAGTAATCCATCAAACCCGAGTCGTATGTCGCCTCTACCGCAGCCATCAGATCGTCTTTCGTGATCCGCACAAGACCATTAGCGTCTGAAGCGAACGGAAACAGTGAGATGTCGTTCTTACGCGTGGCGAAGGTCTGAATCTCCAAAAGAACATTCGCAAGCCGCAGAGGACTGCCTCCGGGGAGTTGCAAGTGGATGACGACGGACGATGGTAGTGCCAGTGGCATGTTTTCGGCTAAGAATTAAGTGTGCCGCACGCGGCCTTTCGCGGTCGCGATTTGGGACGCGGCGATGGAAATGGACGTGTCAAACAATCGTGGTGACAATCGCCTGCCAAGTTGGGACTTCGTTGAAACAGGCAATTGATCATTGGTCATTGTCGCTGCATTGTCTTGTTCAAAATGATCAATGACCAACGACCAATGATCAATTCTCTTTCAGGACGCGCCGCCTACGACTTCCTCCAGCCGGGCAGGGCGGCCGCCTGACGGATCCACGTCGCCATCTGCGACTCGTCGAGATCGTCTTCGTGGATGTCGATCCAGCGCGCGTCCTGGCCCGTGCCTCCGGGGGGAACGGGGCGCAGCGACGTGCCTCGGAAGAAGCTCACC
>CAIJTL010000800.1 GCA_903823545.1 uncultured Planctomycetaceae bacterium | reverse complement strand
GGCGACAAAGTCACGATCACTCTCAACGACAAGACGGTCGTCAACAACGTCACGCTGGAGAACTACTGGGAACGCGACAAACCATGCTACGAGTCTGGCCCAATCGAGCTGCAAAACCACGGCAACACGCTCTACTTCAAAAACATCTACGTTCGCGAACTGCCGAAAAAGTAGTCGCCAATTCTTGATGCATGAAAACAGAAAGCCGGAGGACTACCTCCGGCTTTTTTATTGGAATAACACACGTGACTCGTGCGTGAAAAGTTTCTGGTAAACGCACAAGAGCCGTGGGCGTCACGACGAATGACGATATCAAATAAAAAGACCCGGCTTCCCCTCCGAAGCCGGGTCTTCCTCACTAGGTCCCGCGTTGGTCAACATTTGGAACGGCTTACCGACGCGTTTCCTGACTCAAAATGTGCTGTTACTGGTATCTCGATTGGTTACCAATTGTCTTCAACGACGTTGGCGTAGACGTCAATCGTTCGTCCCGCCTCAAACTGAGTCGGCGGTTCAGAGGTGATCCGTAACCAGACGGAGTTCCCTTCAAACTCTCCTTCCAAACCAATATGTGGTCCCAGTTGGTCGTCTTCCGCCATCGACTGGGCTTGCCAATAAAAACTTTCGACAGTGTCAAACGCCGTCATCACCCGCTTGAGATCGAGCATATAACGAGACACTGCTCGCTGACCGTCGTATGCACCACCAAAAAACTCGGTGTGGGAGACAAACAATGTCACTTCCCACTGTGAGTCGATCTCTTCATCTTCGCGATGAAAGTGGCATCCAATTGGCGCCATGACATCGTCTGCATGGAAAGCCTCGGTCACTAAGCCAGTTAGCCGCTCAAGCCACTGCGGCGGCGATGGCTGTGATTCACCATTGTGATCGAAGCACTCGTTGAATTCGTTAGGCAACATGGCACGCTCCGTTCCGTGGAGAGGATGGGACAAGTCATTTGTCCGACAGATTGGAAGGTAGTTCTCAAAAATTCTGTCGTAGTGATTCTGAGAGATACTCCGAACTTGACGAGCTGTCATAGCAATCTGAATGCCGTGATGTGTCTTTCCGCAATGCAAATTCGGCGAGGTGGTTCCTGAGCTCGATTGGCAACGAAATTCACGGAATTCACAATTTGTGTCCGCTGGGAACATGGTCAAACCAACTATGTCTCCGATTGACTTAGTCGTATTGCCCACACGATCGACACAACAGGAAGCCCGACGATTAGCTACTGCAACGCCGCGTATCAAAGCTTGATCGCATGCGATTCAAATTGTTTACGCGCGGCGAATCATTTCGCATGCCCAACCAAGCGGGCCGGTGATGCCACCGCGATCTTCAAAATGGAACTCGTAAATCGATACGAATTCAAAGAGCCCACCGAGCTCTGATCGGACTTCATCCTGAGAAACTCTGGGTGGACCACCTTCGGATCGATCATTTGGATTCCCACACAACATCAGGAAGTTCGTATGTGGGGCAGCCAGCCAATCGAGCGTCTCGAGAAACCCTGTGAGATTCACTTTTCGAGCACAGTGAAAACAACCGCGATCAAAGAGTAGCGAGAATGACCTCTCGAGTTTTGCCGAATCGGATCCCAAGGCTCGACGGACATCAGCGACCGAACACAGGTCTGCCGCGATGAAGTTCACTGAAACTCCTACTGCAGCTGCAAGCTCAGAGCCTCGGCTCAGTGCAGTCGTGGAGCAGTCGGCGGCGACAACTTCGAAGCCAGTTTTCGCGAGGTAGACGGCATTCGTTCCGGAACCACAACCCAGTTCAAATGCTCGGCCAGTCCAATTGGTTCTGCTCTTTACGAAGCGGACAAGCTCGCGTTCAACGATCCCGGAATCCCACGGGGTGTCGCCAACTTGATATCGATGATCCCAATGAGCAGTCTTTGAGGTCATTTCAGATCAATGCAAAGAGGAGTTGTTGGCTTTTGCTGCCGAGTATGGCTTACGCAAACAATGCATCAACGTAGCTATCCGGATTGAAGACTTGCATATCGTCGATCCCCTCGCCCACACCGATGTACTTCACCGGAATCCCCATCTGCATTCGAATTGCAACGGCGACGCCACCCTTGGCTGTGCCGTCGAGCTTCGCGAGGACAAGACCAGTACATTGCGTCGCTTCAGAGAAATTCTTCGCTTGGCTAAGGCCATTTTGTCCGGTAGTCGCATCAAGAACCAAAAGGCTTTCGTGCGGAGCCCCTTCGATCTTCTTCGCAATGACTCGATGAATCTTCGTCAGTTCTTGCATGAGGTTTTGAGATGTCTGCAATCGCCCAGCCGTGTCGACAATGACGATGTCTTTACCCGTGTTGACCGCATGTTCGCAGCCAGCAAAGGCGACACTGGCCGGATCAGTCCCACTCGGCTTTGTCACGATGTCGCAGCCGAGCCGCTTACTCCACAGCGTGAGTTGCTCCACTGCTGCCGCGCGAAACGTGTCGCCGGCGGCGAGGACAACCGACTTGTTCGTGCTCATCAAAAACTTGGCGAGCTTGGCGATCGACGTCGTCTTTCCTGCGCCATTCACCCCCGCGACCAAAATCACCATCGGCTTTCCCGACGGAAGTTTCAGCGGTGAAAGAGGATTATCGACATCCCAGCTTGAGCTACCATCGCCACGAAGGAGGCTTTTGAGCTTGTCTTTGACGGTCTGCCAAATCTCGTCAATGACGACGGTCCTTCCGAGATGTTTCTCGCGCAGTTCACCGACGATTGCATCCGTCGCGGCGACGCCCATGTCAGTGCGCAGCAACCGCTTTTCAAACTCGACAAGCTTCAGTTCGTCGAGCAGTTCGCCTGCCTTGAACAGGTCGCGGATATCCGTTTGCAACAACTGCTTGGTTTTGGCCAAGCCTGCTTTGAGTTTGTCGAAGAAGCCCATGTTTTGCTCGTTGCAGTGTGAGAAATCCCAAAGAAAAACCGCCAAGAAGCCAATGCCGCCAAGAGAAGTTCTCTCTGCGATCTTGGCGTCTTGGCGGTTCTATCTGAAGACAGTGTTACCGAATTCGCAAGCGTTTGCGCTCGCTTTCCAGAAGGACGATCTTTCGCAGTCGAGTCGATTTCGGCGTCACTTCGACGTACTCATCGTCTTCGATGTACTCCAGAGCCATTTCGAGCGACATGTCACGGGGCGGTTTGAGGATGATGTTTTCATCGTTCCCCGCACTCCGCATGTTGGACAGTTTCTTTTCTTTGATCGGGTTCACGACCATGTCGTTTTCGCGAGAGTTCTCGCCGACGACCATTCCCTCGTAAACCTCGTCGCCCGGCTTAACGAACATATCGGTTCGCTCTTGCAGCTTGAACATCGCGAAGCCAACCACTTTGCCGTTCTCCTGCGAGATCAGCACGCCGTTCGCACGGTGCGGAACCTCACCTTCGACTGGCTTGTAGCTCTCAAAGCGGTGATTGATGACCGCTTCACCCTTCGTGGCGTTGAGCAATCGCGTACGCAGACCGATGAGGCCGCGAGCCGGGATCGAGAACGTCAGGTGTGAGATACCGTTATCGCTGGCGGTCATGTCGAGCATTTGCCCTCGGCGAGCACAGATCGGTTCAATGACAGAGCCGACGCTCGTAGAAGGAACATCGATCGTCAGCGTTTCAAACGGCTCATGCTTTTGGCCGTTGATCTCTTTGATGATGACCTGTGGTTTGCCGACGGAAAGTTCATAACCTTCGCGGCGCATCGTTTCGATCAGAACCGACAAGTGCAGAATGCCTCGACCAGAAACCAGGAATTTTTCCTTTGAGCCAGCTTCTTCGACTCTTAATGCGACATTGTGTTCCAGCTCACGATCGAGTCGATCGCGAATGTGGCGACTGGTGAGAAACTTGCCGCCGTCTTTGCCTGCCAGCGGCGAATCATTGATCGTAAAGAGCATCGACAAAGTCGGTTCGTCGACCGTAATCCGCGGCAATGCTCGTGGAGTGAAGCGATCGCAAATGGTGTCGCCGATTTCAGGTGTCGGCAGACCAATCAATGCGACAATATCGCCCGCTTCGGCTCGCTCGACGTCAACGCGACCGAGCTTATCGAAGAGGTTCACGCCAACAACTTCGCCGTTAACCTGCGAGCCATCTGCTTTCATGACGCAGATTTTTTGCCCTTTGACCACGCTGCCACTGACGATTCGACCGGTCGCAATTCGACCGACATATTCGGACCATTCGAGTGACGTGACCATCATTTGCAGCGGGCTATCCGGATCAACGATCGGCCCGGGAATGAAATCAAGAACCTTGTCGAGCAAAGCGCTCACATCAAACGTACGGACCTTTGGGTCGTCTGTTGCATAGCCTTCGCGTCCGGAAGCGAAGACGTAGGGAAAGTCGAGCGTGTCGTCGTCTGCGCCGAGTTCCACAAACAGATCAAACACTTCACTGAGCACGTCCTGTGGGCGGCAATCAGTTCGGTCGATCTTGTTGACGACGACGAGTGGTTTCAACTTGCGTTCAAGAGCTTTTTTCGTGACGAATCGCGTTTGTGGCTTCGGGCCTTCAAATGCATCGACGAGAACCAGCGCCCCGTCAGCCATGCCGAGAACTCGCTCGACTTCACCGCCGAAGTCAGCGTGCCCCGGCGTGTCCATGATGTTGATCTTCACGCCCTTGTAATTCACCGCGATATTCTTCGCGAGAATCGTGATACCTCGTTCGCGTTCAAGGTCGTTAGAGTCGAGGATGCAGTCCTGCGTCAGCTGGGAATCGCGGAACTGG
>CAIJTL010000799.1 GCA_903823545.1 uncultured Planctomycetaceae bacterium | reverse complement strand
TGCAATGGCGTGAGGGCGAAGGGTTGTCGGTCTTTCGCGACAGCGAGCAATCCAACGGCAATATTCTCGATCTGGAAGGTCGGTTGATTTCGTGTCAGCACGCGGCTCGCAACCTTGTGCGGACCGAGGCTGATGGCAGCATCATGGTGCTGGTCGACAATTTTGACGGCAAGCGATTGAACTCGCCGAACGATGTGGCCGTGAAGTCCGATGGAACGTTGTGGTTCACTGATCCGCCGTGGGGTTTGGTTGGGGCCGCGGAACTGCCGGGGCACTGGGTCTTCAAGTTTAATCCAGCCACGGGCAAGATCGAACCGGTCATCAAAGACCTTGCGATGCCGAATGGGATCAACTTCTCGCCCGACGAGAGCCGTCTCTACGTCGCAGACACAGGAGGGCATCCGAAGCATCCCGATCCTGCGTTCCACAAGTTGCCGGGGACGATCAGTTGTTATGAAGTCAGCAAAGATGGAAAGCTCGGCAAGCGGCTGTTTCAGATTGAGCAAGGGAGCGATGGAATGACCGTCGATGTGAAGGGCAACCTCTACACAACGCATGGAAAAGTGCATCTCTACAACGCCGATGGAAAGAAGCTGGAAACGATCGACGTGCCCGAAGGCCCTGCCAACGTCACCTTCGGCGGTGACGATTACAAGACGCTGTTCATCACAGCGCGAACGTCGCTCTACAGCGTGAAGATGAAAAACGCCGGAGCCAAGCCGGTCGGAGCGAAGTGGTGAGTGACATGAAATTGATTGGTAGCCACGCTCGCCAGAGCGTGGTTTTTCAGCCGACACGGCCCACGCTCTGGCGAGCGTGGATACGTTTGGTCGCGACGTGCTCGCTCGCATTGATGAGCCTGCTCCTCGCAGTTCAAGTAACAGCGAACGCGGCCGATGGCCCCGCTGTTGGTTTCGAGCAAACGGTTCAGCCGTTCTTTCAAACGTACTGCTTGCGCTGTCACAACGCGCAGAAGCAGGAAGGCGACTTTCGGCTGGACACTCTGTCGCGAGACTTTGCCGAACAAGCGACGGCTCAGCGTTGGGCGGAAGTTGTCTTTCGAATGAACTCGGGCGAAATGCCACCCAAGAAGGAACCGCAGCCGAAGCCTAAAGAACTCGGTCAAGCCGTTGATTGGCTCTCGACGAGGATTACGGAAGGCGAAGCGGCACGCATGGCGCGGCGCGGACCGGTCGCTCATTATCGGCTCAGCCGCGAAGAGTATGGCCACACGGTCTATGACCTGCTCGGCGTGTACTTCGATGTGAACCTGCCCGGAGCCTTCAACGACGATCCGCGTTGGCACGGCTTCAATCGAATTGGATCGCTGCTGTCGCTCTCGCCGTCGCATGTCGATCGTTACTTCCGAGCGGCCGAGACCGTGCTGTCACGAGCCTTTCCTGACCAGCAGCCGAAGTCCCAGAAGAGCCGCCGCGAAGCAAATGCCAGTCAAGAAAAGTGGTTGCAAGAGCAAGGTTTGGCAGGACCTGTCCGCTGGCCGATCTGGCCGGGACATGGTCAGCATCTAGTGAATGCGACCGCTCCGGGGCTGTATCGAATTCGAATGCAACTGAGTGGGTTGTCATCGTTCAAAGGCCGCTTGCCACATCTCGCGCTGTGGCATCATCAGTTGAAGCGATCGGTATTCGGTTTGGATGTCAGTGCTCCCGAAGACCAACCCATAACCATTGAATTTGAAACCTTCCTACCCGAAGGCAACTTCAATGTGATGAATGAGTCGCCCGGCATGCTGGCCGATGGGCAGACTCCGAGCGTTACTCAGTTTCCGTTTGTGAACACCAAAGTCAGCCGTTCGAATCGACCAACGAGTTACCGACTTTTCAACGACGAAGGTCAGTCCATCTTTCCGTTGTTGATCGTCGATTGGGTCGAGACCGAAGGCCCGATTATCCCCGCAGCCGATGAGCGCAAACGCGAGGGTTTGGTGCCGACCAAGGACAGCGATCTGGTGGAAGCTCGCGCATGCATCAAGCGGTTGGCGATGCGTGCGTGGCGTCGACCAGTGAGCGACGCGGAACTCGATCGCTACGTGAAGATCCTGGAGAACGAACGCGCGGCTGGCGAGTCCTTCCAATCGGCTTATCGAGCCTCCATGGTCGCCATACTGACGTCCAAGAATTTCTATTACCTCGAAGAGGGCTCGCCCCAGCAGCGGCGTGCGACAGTCAATGATTGGGAACTGGCTTCACGGCTCTCGTACTTCCTGTGGAGTTCGATGCCGGACGACGAACTCTTCAAGTTTGCTGAGCAAGGCACACTGCATCAGCGCGAAGTCTTGCGAACTCAACTGACCCGCATGTTCGACGACGCGAAGATCAGTCGCTTCGTGGATTCGTTCCCGCGACAGTGGTTGCAACTGCATCGCGTCGGCCAGTTCCCACCCGATGCGAGCCTTTTTCCTGACTACGACAAGTGGCTCGAACAAAGCATGGTCTTGGAAACGACCGGTTACTTCGGCGAAGTCTTTGCCAAGAATTTGTCGTTGCGCGAGTTCTTGTCATCTGATTGGACGATGATGAATCCGCGACTTGCGATGCACTACGGGTTACCGCGACCGGCTACATCCAGTCTTCAGCGAACTCCGCTTCGGCCCGAGGACCATCGCGGCGGCTTACTCACTCACGCTTCGATTTTGTCGCTCACGTCCGATGGCACTCGACATCGACCGGTTCATCGTGGCGTGTGGGTTTCGGAAGTCG
>CAIJTL010000798.1 GCA_903823545.1 uncultured Planctomycetaceae bacterium | reverse complement strand
TGCAGTAGTTCGGCGAGCGCTCGCTTGGGAATAACTGCGTCCTGAACCAGGAAGTCGGGACTGATCTGGCCCATCAACCCGCCCGCCACTTTGCGAGCCTTCCACAATCCTTTTCGAGTGGTTTCATCGTCGCTGTATTCGACGCTCATCGCTCCTGCCTTGTTGAGTAATTCGGCAACAGCTTTTGCACGTGCATCGACAAGCACCGCCGGGCCGTCAATCTCCGTGACAATCAAGAAAGCGTCCTTCGGCAGACCGACCGCCATCGGACTGTTCTCGACCATCGCCACACAGCGCGGGTCCATGAGTTCGATCGCGACCGGGAACGACGCATGGAGCGAGAGCGCATGAATGGCTCGCTCAGCCGATTGCAGGTCCGCGAACGTCGCGCGGTAGGTCCAGACTTTCTCTGGCCGCGGAAGCAGCCGCAGCCAGAATCGAGTGAATGCACCGAGTGTCCCTTCGGAGCCAACCATCAAGCGTTTCCAGTCTTCACGCCAATCACCGCGACCACCGGCTGGTCCACCGAAGCGATGCACGCTGCCGTCGAGCATCACGACTTCAAGCCCCAGGACGTAATTGCTCGTGACACCATATCGAAAGCAGTGGGCACCTCCCGCATTCATCGCGATGTTGCCACCGAGCGTGCAGACCGGACCGCTCGACGGATCAGGCGGATAAAACAAACCATACGGCGCAAGCGCGGCATCCAACTGATTCAACACGACGCTGCATTCAACTTCGCACCAATAGCCCTCACGACAAATCGTGCGAACTTTCTTCAGCGACGAAGTATGCACCACGACACCGCCCTGAGCCGCGACCGGTCCGCCCGACAACGACGTTCCCGCACCACGAATCGTCACAGGCACGTTCAACGCGCGTGACTCGCGCATCACTTGAACCAACTCCTCCGCATCAGCAGGAATGACGACCGCATCCGGACGATAGAGCTTGTAGCCCAAGCCGTCAGTGTCATATCCCGCCAATTGCGCGGGAGAAGTCAGTACTCGCCCGCGCCGAACGATTTGCTGGAGTCGCGTTTTCAAATCCGCCAAACCCATTGAATTATTCCCGCACATGTTTCCGTTGAGCCAAAGCACCCGCATAGAGGTGGTTTCAAGACTAACCCGAAGCGCCAGCGAGGGCGATCCCACGCTGAATTTACCGACTTCCTCGCTGACCCTTTTTGAAGTTGCGCATTCGTGATTTCGTAGCTGAATTCGCAAGAATTCAGATTTGTCGTCGCTAGCGAAAAGACTGAATTCTTGCGAATTCAGCTACGTCGGAGATGAAATGCGCAACCTCAGAACAGACTCTTCGGGTTGGTGTTTCGGTTTTGAAACCTGCTCTAAGCTTACTTCGATACGCTCAAAGTCACAGGCTCAGCGGTTAGCTTCATCGCGGGGATCGTGATGACTCCTTGCGAGTCCACTTGGCCTTCGCCTTTCGCTGCACCGTAGCTCCATCGGAACTTCTCGCCGGCCTTGAGTTGGAACTTCTGCACTCGCCGCAGGGAGACGTCAGCCGTTGCTTCTTTGGGGATCTCGAACTGCGTCTTCAGGTCTGATGGGCTCACCAGGAACAGCGACATCTCGAACTTCTCTGCCGAGTCGCTGATGTTCTTCCAACGGAAGAACGCGTTGACCTGACCGGACACGGTGCTCTTCACATCGTCGGGCCACGGCAGCTTCGAGTTGCAATTTGCGTTCGTGAAGACGGCGTAGGCTGCGTTCTTCTTCACGCTCAGCCAGTCAAAGGAATCAATCAGATCATTCACCTTCATGATCTGCGCCGAGTTGTTCGCGTGACCGAACGGCCCCCAATAGAAAAGCAGCGAGTACTTGCGATCGTTCATGGCTTTGACGAACCGATCATGACCTTCGGCCCAACCGTCGTTGGGAGCCGAGTAGTCGATGCAGACCGGCGGCTCAGGCAGCTTGGCGGTCTCGGGCATCGAGTGTGGCGGGAAATACATGCGATGAGCGACGTGCTCAACACCCGCTGGCACGTTGGCTTTGATCGCCGCGAACACGTCGCCGTGACGCATGCCGATGCCGAGCGTTCCACTGCCGCCCATCGAGTTGCCGCTGAGATAAACTCGGTTCGGGTCGATGCCGTACTTCTGGATGGCCCACTTCACGGTGTCGATGACACGCTTCTCGACGGGCATCGTTTCGCCGCCCGAGTTCTTCTTCGTGAGTCCCTGATCTTTGACGTGCATGCCGCCCCACCACCAATCGCGCGAGCCGTTCTTGCGGCAGTCGAGATACAGCGCGTAGTGGTCATCGGGCGAACGATAGATGTCGTGATTGCCGACGGTCTTGGTGCAGTTCACGCACGACATCACATCGTGTCCCGCCGAGTGCAGCACGACATACAGCGGTGCGTGCTTGCGATCCTCTTTGGGATGGATCACCACGAACGTGTCTTGCTGAGGTCCGGCATAGCCCCATTCCGGCTTCACGCCGGCCTCGAATGTTTCGGTCGCTCGGCCATTGAGCACCGCGTCTTTGGAAGCATCCTTCGTCGGTGCCCAGGAAGACTCCTGCGCGTGAATTGCGGATGCGGCGATCAGGAACAGCAGAAGCCAAGCAGATTTCATCTCAGATCTCAAAAACCGAATAGTTGTACGTCGTTTGAATCGCCGGATGCCGAGCGTGATTACTGGAGGAGCCAGATCGACGCCCGACTCGCGCAGCACTGCACGACCGGCGGATGGAAAGATCCGGCCGGATTCGCTCCGGCGGACGGGCGTTTAAAACAGTTCCCCGCCAGATGACACAACCAATCCGTCGTCATCTGGCTCCGACACGAGTTGTCAGTGCAGAGAAACAGAACGCGACGTCGGTTGTGCATGCTGTTTTCACTGATCGAAGACATTCCTACTTCACACCGCGCCGTCCGCCGTTCCGGCTGAGTGGCTTGTGGGATGGCCGTTTCTTTTCAATGGCGGAAACGATGTCATCCAGAGTCACGTCGCGAAACATCGTGTCCCGTTCTGCGGTGTAGTCGCCGTGACCAATCGTGAATTGATTGACGAACCGAAACGTGTCTGGCACGCCAAGCTTTTCGGAGAGCAAGCGGATCGCTTGGGAATTGATTTCGCTGAGTGGCTTCGCTTGGGTTTTCATGATTGAACCTCCGAGACCAATTCGAGTGGAGAG
>CAIJTL010000797.1 GCA_903823545.1 uncultured Planctomycetaceae bacterium | reverse complement strand
GATGGAGGGCTGCGTCGAGCCGCAGCACTCCAGGGGTCATGCCAATGAACAGCATCAATCACGAAAGCATTTCGCGGCGGACGGTGATTCAAGCCGGGAGCATCGGCCTGCTCGGACTGGGGATGAATCATGTTTCTGCGTTGCGATCTGCCGACGGTGCCGCGACGACTGCGGTTGGTGGTACCGCGAAGTCGGTGATCTTTGTCTTTCTTTCCGGTGGACTGACTCAGCACGATAGCTTCGACCCGAAGCCAGACGCGCCGGCTGGGATTCGTGGCGAGTTCTCGCCGATTCCGACTCGCACGCCGGGGACGATGATTTGCGAGCACCTGCCGATGCTGGCCGCTCGCAGCGAAAAGTGGAGCCTGATCCGTTCGCTGACGACGCCGTACAACGAGCACTCGCAAGGGCACACATCGATCCTCACCGGACGCACTCCGATGCCGCCCGGTTACAGTCCCGTCAAACCGCAGTCATCCGACTGGCCGTCGATCGCGTCAGTGGTCGGCAACGCTCTGCCGCGACGAAACAACAATCTGCCTCCCGCTGTTGTGTTGCCGGAGCGACTCATTCACAACACAGGACGAGTCCTTCCCGGTCAGTTCGGTGGCCTGATGGGAAGTCATCGCGATCCGTGGTTCATCGAAGCGTCGCCGTACAACGCAAAGTCCTACGGCGCGTATCCCGAATATGAGTTTCACTTCGTTCGAGGTCGTGAGCGAAATCCGAATCTCAAGTTTCAGTCCCCGAACCTCAGCTTGCCGCAAGGGCTGAGTCGCTCACGATTGGCAGACCGTGACAGTCTGCGAGGCTTACTCGATCAGCAGCGCCGCGAGTTAGATCAAGCCGCGTCGACCGAATCGTTCGACCGACATCGTCAAGCGGCGATCTCGTTGCTGACTGACACCAGCGTGCAGCGAGCGTTCGACGTCCATAACGCCGATTCACAAACACTCGACAGATACGGACGCAATGCCTTTGGCTGGTCGCTGCTGATGGCTCGGCAATTGGTGCAAGCCGGAGTGAACCTGATCCAAGTGAACCTGGGCAACAATGAGTCGTGGGACACGCACGAAAACAATTTCCCGCTGCTGCGAGATTGTCTGCTTCCGCCAACCGATCGAGGCATCTCAGCGCTGCTCGATGATCTTCAGACGTTCGGCCTTTTGGACGAAACGCTGATCGTGATGTGCGGCGAGATGGGGCGCACTCCAAAGATCAACGCGGGAGGTGGAGAGAGCAAGATGGTCGGTCGCGATCATTGGGGCGCGGTCCAATCAGTCTTCATCGCAGGTGGCGGCATCAGAGGCGGAGTCGTGATCGGAGCCTCCGATAAAAACGGCGCGTACCCGGCGTCCGATGCACAGCTTCCAGAAAACCTCGCCGCCACGATCTATTACGCCTTGGGAATTCCCGAAACCGCCGCCTGGAAAGACGAAGTCGATCGCCCGCACCACATCTATCACGGCGAGCCGATTCGGTTCGGCTAATGAATTCAATACGGTTCGTAGGATGGCTCTCCAGAGCCGTCCGGTCGGGCCAGGAGACCCGTCTTACGATGTTTTCCATCTTTGACCAATCACTGTCATCGAACGATCGAGTTGCTCGCCGCGAATGGTTGCGCGTTGGTGGCTTGAGCGCGTTGGGGGTTTCGCTGCCGCAGTTGTTGCTAGCGGCTGAGACGGCAACGGCGCGGCCCGTTACGGCTCCGAAGTTGGCGGGAGAACTTGGTTCGACGTTTGGCAAAGCGAAGAATGTGATCTTCCTGTGGCTTCAAGGTGGTCCGCCGCAGCATGAGACTTTTGATCCGAAGCCTGATGCGCCAGTCGAGATTCGTGGTCCGTTCAAGCCGATTTCAACCAACGTCCCCGGCATTCAATTCTGCGAACTTTTGCCGCGCACTTCGTACTACGCCGACAAGTTGGCGGTTGTTCGATCGCTCTCGACACGCGATGACAACCACGATGTCAGCGGTTATTGGCTGCTGACCGGGTACCCGTATGGCCCGGGGAGCGCGCGGCAGATCAAGCCAAACGATTGGCCGTACTTCGGTTCGGTCGTGAAGATGCTGAAGCCAAGCGAGAAGCTGCCCGCTCTGACATCGGTCTGGATTCCAGACATGATGCGGCTCAACGACAACGTGACACCAGCCGGTCAGACTGCGGGGTTCCTCGGCAAGATGTGGGAACCGGAACGATTCGTCGGTGACCCGGCGTTGCCTGAATACGAGATTGAAGGGCTGCGACTCATCGGTGATGTGACGAAGCTTCGAGTCGATCGTCGCCGCGATATTTTGAAACAACTGGAAGGTCGCTTCGACGAGACGCTGCGTGGCGGATCGGTCGCGGCGTGGGATCGGCTGTCGCAACAGGCGTTTGATTTGGTGACATCGGGCGGCGCGCGATCGGCCTTCGATCTCAGCAAGGAATCGGACAAGACTCGCGATCGCTATGGCCGGTACTCATGGGGGCAATCGGTGCTGCTGGCTCGGCGATTGATCGAGGCAGGAGTGCGATTGGTCCACGTCAATTGGGCTCGCGACCCCGGAGACAATGCCGTCGATAATCCATTGTGGGACACGCACGCCCTGAATGCTGATCGATTGCAAGACAATCTTTGCCCGCAGTTCGATGTCACGTTCGCCGCGATGATGGATGACCTGAGTGAGAGAGGCTTACTTGATGAAACGCTGGTCGTCGTGATCGGTGAGTTTGGTCGGACTCCGAAGATCAACGCGAACGGCGGTCGCGATCACTGGGGCCACGTCTTCAGTTTCGCAATGGCGGGCGCTGGCATTCGCGGCGGCCAAGTCATCGGAGCCAGCGACAAAAACGGCGCGTATCCCGCGACGTCCCCGTTCACGGGCGGCGATCTCACCGCGACTATGTTTCATCTGCTCGGCATCGACCCGAACGGTTTCTTCCTCGACAACCTCAATCGCCCGCATCCGATCACGAAGGGGGAACCGATTGCCGCGATGCTGGCCAGTTCGCCCGCCAAGATTGAGTTGTGCAAATCCGAAGGCGATCCGGCACTCGTCCCGCCGTTCGATACCAGCCTGCTGCTCGACACGACCTTTCAAACGGAGTTCCCGCTCGTCGCACCCGCTCCTCCATCCCGCGACAAAGGCTGGCGAGCGTTTCCGATCTGGACGAAAGAAATTGATTCTGGTCTAGCGGTTCGGAAAGGGATTGAAGCAGTGGTCGGGACGGAGTCCCAACCTACGGTCTACGTGGGCTATGGTCTGGATGACGCCACGACCGATTCCGTGATCGATCAAGGTTCACGAGCCTTGCTCGCTCAAGAGATTCGTAGTGCTCGCGGCGGACATTATTCACTGGCGATCAAAGCGTCGGGTATCGGGACAACTGTCGATGAGTTCGACAAAACATTCCTCACCAACATGACCTGCCGATTGGTGCTGTTCCGCTTTCAGAACATCAACAAAGATTGCCGCACCGTCAGCGAGCTGGCCTCCGCCGAGTTCCGCCCAACCTTCGGTAAGACCGAGACCTTCAAGCTCGATCGCTTCCTCGGCTCCACAACTCCCGGCGGCAATTTTCCAATCGGTAACGGCCTCGGAGTGGCAATCGTCGTCGAGAAGAAGACCGCCGGTTCTATATCGCTGCCCAAAAACGAATCGCATCGAGCCGCCCTACGAATCGAATCGGTCTCACTCGACTTCAGTCCGCGCACGCGCGACGAATCAGTGACTGCATAATCGTTTACGCCGAACTGCGATCAATAGTGGTACGAACTTCTGAATCAAACACGGTCGCTATTGTTGATCCGAAGTCATGATTACACTTTCCACCCTTCGGATTTTACGGGACTCACCTGACGATTTTTTGACGTCGAGGGACATTCATGCGAACGAGACGAGACATTCTGGCGTGGTTTTGTGTTGGTACTTTTAGCCTACTGACTTTGTCGGGGGTGACTGCTTCGGCTCAGGACAAGCCGCTGGTGCCTGATAAGAATTTGGAAACGGCGATCAAGGCCGAATTGAAAAAGAAAGCGGAAGAGCCGTTGAAGGAAGAAGACCTCAAGAACGTCTATTTCCTCGAAGCCAAGAAGAAGGAGATTGCAGATCTCACCGGCTTGGAGAAGTGCCCGAACTTGGCGCTGATCAATCTCTCTGGCAACAAGATCGTGAACGTCGCGCCGCTGGCAGGGTTGAGTAATCTGCAATCGCTCGATCTGTCGAAAAACCAGATCGCTGACGTTGGGCCGCTCGCAAAGCTAGAAAAGCTGCAATACCTGCAACTCGAAGAGAACCAGATTGAAAAGGTTGAAGCGCTTGCCGGGCTGAAGAAGCTGGCGTCGCTTTATCTCACCAAGAACAAGATCGCGTCCGTCGCACCGCTCGCCGGATTGGAAAAGTTGGCCTCGCTCTATCTCGGCCACAACCAGATCGAAGACATCGCGCCGCTCAAGGGATTGAAGTGGATCAACAATCTTGATCTGCGTAACAACAAGATTAAGGACTTGTCCCCATTAGCCGGTTACACCGAGTTGCGATTCACATTCATTAGCGGCAACCAAATTGCGGATCTCGCTCCGTTGCTAGCTGCTGCGAAAGCGGACGTGGCAGGTCAACAACGATTCGCTCCGTACTGGAAGCTATATCTGACCGAGAACCCTTTGAGCGACGCGGCAAAGGCTCAGGTCGAAGAGCTGAAGAAGCTCGGTGTGCGTGTTGATCCGAAGTAGTCTTCGAAACTAGCACGACGCGCGAGCGAGTGACCTGGAAGCGGAAAATCAAACACTCGCTTGCGCGTCGTGCTAATCGGCTCGTCACGCGGAGCGATGACGGCTACGTACTTACGGCCAGAACATCACGCATCTTGCGGAACCCAGCGAGCTGATAGCCACAACAAGGTCG
>CAIJTL010000796.1 GCA_903823545.1 uncultured Planctomycetaceae bacterium | reverse complement strand
GGGAAGTCACGAGTGGAATCGCCCTCGCTCACGCTTCGGGTGAGTTTTGAAACCGTCTCGAAGATTTTTTTCTTCGTCCTGTTGTTGTTCATCGTCAACCATCACGGCATTCGAGCCGATGAGCCGACAGCATCGCTCGCACCGCAGCGCCAGTTCCAAGTGACCTTTGCAAAGTCGTTGCGAGCGGATCCGTTTACTGGCCGGGTGGTCTTGTACTTCAGCAATACGCGTCCTCAACCGCGCGAGCGGTTGAACTGGTTTAATCCAGAAGTCCTGGTTGGCATTGATGTGAAGGATTGGAAGCCGAGCGAGCCGTTGCTTGTTGATCTCAACAAAGCCGATGGCTTGCTGACATATCCGAAAACACTGGAGAAGGTCGATCTTGCTGGCTGGCGCGTGCAAGCGGTCGCTCGGTTCAATGCGTGGGAAAGAAAGATTGGTGACGGTGCTGGTAACGGATTTTCTGCGGTAGCGACGTTGCCAGCATCGTCATGGAACAAGCCTATCGAATTGTCGATTTCGGAGAGCGTGCCGGAGCGACCTTTCCCGGAGACCGACTGGTGCAAGCATCTGAAAGTGCATTCGAAGTTGCTCAGCGAGTTTCACAAGCAGGAAGTCATACAACACGCCGCTGTGATGTTGCCCGCCAGCTATCATGTTCAACCGCAGAGACGCTATCCGGTGATCTTCAACATTCCAGGTTTTGGTGGGACGCACTTTGACGGTGCTCGTCCTCAGCCGATCTCTGAGACCAACGAAGGTGGCGTCGAGTTCATTCGAGTGACGCTCGATCCGAGTTGCCCGCTCGGACATCACGTCTTTGCCGACTCGGCCAACAACGGTCCGTTTGGCAAAGCGCTGGTGAAGGAATTCATTCCGGAACTCGACAAGCAATTCCGCACGGACGCTCGGCCTCAAGCTCGGTTTCTCACAGGTCACTCGTCCGGCGGTTGGTCGAGTTTGTGGGTGATGATCACCCACCCTGACGACTTTGCCGGAACCTGGAGCACGTCGCCCGATCCTGTGACGTTTGAGGATTCTCAAAACATCAATCTCTACGCTCCCGGCGAGAACATGTATGTCGATCGCCAAGGGGAACGTCGCCCGATTGCACGGCGCGGTAATCAACCGCTCTTGTGGTATCGCGAGTTCGATTTGATGGAAGAAGTGCTCGGCCCCGGCGGTCAGCTTCACAGCTTCGAAGCGGTCTTCAGTCCTCGCGGTGTCGACGGTAAACCGATCCGCATTTGGGATCGTCAGACCGGAGTCGTCAACACGGATGCCGCGAAAGCGTGGGAGCCATATGACATTCGCTTAGTCCTCGAACGCAACTGGCCGACGCTCGGTCCCAAACTGCGAGGCAAGCTCAACGTCCACATGGGCGACCTCGACACCTTCTACCTCGAAGGTGCCACGCGGTTGCTTGGTGAAAGCCTGAAGAAACTCGGCAGCGACGCGGTCGTCGAGATGCACCCCGGCAAAGACCACGGCTCGATATTGACGCCACAATTGACGGCGCGTCTCCGCTCAGAAATGGTCGCGAAGTATCTGGCAGAGAAACGCTGAGCAGTTTCCGGTCGCAGTCATTTTTACCCCCGATCTTTTGTCTGCCTTGTTATTGATGAATACGGGCAGGCAAAAGAGCGGGGGGTAAAAAATGAAGGCGTCTCAAAGTGTCACTACTTCTGCGCAGGCGGCCCGACCGGTGCCGTGAAGTTGGTCGAATCGTCGAAGGAGTAAAGCTGAGTCATCACCGTCATGATTCGCATCATGCCGTTGAAATCGGTGGGCGGGATTCGTTGGGCGGGGAAGTCTGGCCAGTTCAGTTTTGGGAGCTTGATGCCATCTAATTGGCCGTACTGAATCTCTTTGATTTGTGTCTCCCCCAATTGGATTTGTGTCAGTTCGCCGGTTTCTGAAATCAGGCAGCCGTACTCAAACAGTTTGGATTTCAACAAATCCACATTCCGCCAACGCAAGCGTTTCTGCCCATTCGACTCAGCCACCGGGATCGCGAAGGCACCACCAGCGCGACGGCGTTTCAGGAGTCCGTGCCAGCCACCGTTCTCCAAGGCAGGAGACTCGAAGAACTTTCGTAGAACGGGCATCAAGTGAATCGGCTCGGCGACGAGGCTCGTGTTGATGTGCCAGCCGAGGATGCTGCCAGTTTCTTTCAATTGAAACGAGATCGTTGGCT
>CAIJTL010000795.1 GCA_903823545.1 uncultured Planctomycetaceae bacterium | reverse complement strand
TGCTCCCATTAACTTGCCGTTTTCTCGTCCCAACCGCGAATCCGCCGCTTCACGTTTTCGGACCATCCACCGAAACAACAGCAACGTTGAAACGGCCGAAGTAACGCCGAGTAACGTGAGCGGGACGCTATATGACAACATGACTCCCGCAAACAAAATCATGCCGATCAGGTCGAGCAACGGCTTCGCTACTTTAATGGCAATCGACTCAGCCACTTTGTCATTCAAGTCGAGACGGCTGGCGATTTCTCCGGGAAAGCGTTGTGTGTAGTACTTGACGGGAAGTTCCAGCAACCGCTGCATGAATTGTGATTTCAGCCGGACGGCTAAATTGATTCTGAGTCGTCGCAGGCAAGCGGCCTGCATAGCGGTCAGGACGCTTTGCAGTATCAATACGGTCGCCATGCAAACGACCAACGGACGCAGCCAACTTTTTCGGCCTTCAATGATGACCGTGTCGAAATAAATTTGTGTGATGCTCGGAAGGACCAAGCCCGGAAGTGTCAGCAACAGGCTCAGCAGGACACAGAAGCACAAGGTTGAGCGGTTCCCTCGTAATCGCCGAAAAAGCCCTCCCCAAGCACTTGGTTTCACTCCGCCAGTTTGAAAATCAGGGCCGCGTTCGAGGGCAAAGACGATCCCCGTGTATCCCGAATCGAATTCATGACGCGGGATCGTTCGGTGTCCCGAAGCAGGATCGTTGACGTGAACTCCGGCGTGACTGAATCCTTCAACCACCAAGTATTCTGAGAATTGCCAGAAGACGATCATCGGCAATGGCAAAGAGGCGATCTTGTCCGATGGTTTGCTGAAAGCCTTGCACAACAACCCATAGTTTCGAGCCGCTTTAACGATGTTCGAGGCCTTCGTTCCGTCCTTCGAGACACCGCAGTCTTCTCTCAACATCGGCAGCGAGACATATCGTCCGAAGTATTCCAAAACGATCTTCAATGCTGCGGCACCGCACTCGACTGGTTCGAGTTGCAGCACCAACGGTGTGTGGATTCGTTTTGTCGTTGAAGACAGCGGCATTAGTCATCGGGCATTGGTCGTTGGCTCTCGAACATCAATCAAAGAGTCGTGTGCCTCGAAGGCAAATGACCAATGACCAATGACCAATGACCAGCGACCAATTCTTTCCTTCAAAGTTTCGGTTGAGCGTCGTCTTTCTCGCCAAACAACCAAGTGCGTAAGAACGGTAAAACAAAAGTAATTGGACGGCGCTCTTCAACCGTCGCACGAACAATCGTGGTTGTCCCGGCGGAGAACTTCAGGTCGGGACCTTTGCCGGTCCAGCGATATCCGCTGACGCTGTTCCCCTCTTTATCCAGAGTCATTTCCACTTCAATCGCGCCGCTCTTCTGCAACAACGCGTCTGCAATCTGTGAGTTGCCAATCATGTTGGAGGCGGCTTCATGCGTGATTGGGAACGACGAAATCCGCGATACCGTACCCATGATGCTGCCGTAGCGTTCGCGTTCGACGGTCGCCGGTGTGATGTAAACGGGACTGCCGACGGTCAATCGCTTGCCATCTTTGACGCTGAAGTACGTTAGGTTCTTGAGTTCGTCATTGTTGCTGTCGATCGCGATGACGGCGATCCTCGCTCCGCTTTTGACTTCAGCTCCGGTGGGAACGCTTAAGGAAAGAATTCGGCCATCGAAGAGCGACGTGACTTGGCTTTTCAACTCAAATTCAAACTTCACATCTTCCAGCTTTTCGTCTGCGTCGCGCAATTCGCTTTCGCGAGTAATACGGTTGGCAAGTAACTCTTGAATCAGCTTGGTCTCTTGGAGATCGAGTTCGAGACGCTGCAATTCGAGGTCAGTCATACGACTGGAGAACTCGTTGTCTTTTCTTTTGCCTTCCAGGTCTTGCATCTCCAACTGTTTGATCTGAACTTGAATGTCGATCAGTTTCGATTCGCTGTCCATGAAGCTGGTTTCGACATTCAGTACGGCTTCGCCGGAGCTGAGTCCTTCTTTCAGCAATCGTTTGATTGTCTCGACGCGGCTTTTCAATGACTCATTGAGCTTCATCGCCATCGCTTTGGATTTCGCGAGGTTTTCTCGTTGCTCCGTTGTGAATTCACCTTCTTTGACAACCAGTTCCTTATTCAGTTCTTTTTCTTTCGCCATCTGTTCGGCGATGAATGCTCGCTTTTTTCGTATCGAATCAAGCTCTTTTGTTTCTCGCTTCGCATCGAGTTCTTCGTGTCCTTTGTGATGAGCGATCATTGTTGTGCGGCGCAACTCGGCGCGTTTGACATACGAATCATCCGGGATCATCGACACGGCGATCACTTCGTCCTTTTTGACGTGTTGTCCCTCGCCGACTTTCCATTCCAATTGCATTTCACCGGTCGAATGCACCGCTCGCACATTTCCGGGTGCAATCAGAATCCCGAAGCCTTCGACGGTGACCGGGATCTTGGCGACGAAGGACCAGACGATGACTGCTGCGCAGAACACGACCAACCCAGTGAATGCCAGCCAAGTCTTGCCACTGACGACAACCATCATGCGATCCAAGTCATCCGGCGACTTAAGTCGCTCCAGTGTTTCTTGACGATGTGTCGAAGCTGACATGATTTCAGATTTCAGGTTTAGAATTTCAGAGACAATCGCAGTTACGTATTTTTCAAACGATCTAACATCCAACGGAACCTCGCTCCCGCTAACACGACGTTGTCCAACACGGAAACGTCAATCTCATCGGGGCTGCGTGTTTTCTCATCCAGCTCTTGCGATCCCGTATACCCCAAGCCCGAAACGCGATGGCGGAAGCGATGCGCCAAGAAGACGGCAAGCGCGCGAAAGAACCGTGCCGCGAAGCCTTCGTCGGTATCGAACTTTGATTGCAATGCCAAATGAGAGACCTGCAACACGACAGCTTCTTCTTTGCAGGTGACAGTCGCCGTCGGCGGCCGTGAGTCGAGAAGCGACACTTCGCCGACCACTTCGCCTGCGCCAATGGAGTCCACTTCAAGCGGTTTGCCATCCTTTTGGATGATCACGCCGAGTAAGCCGTCAAGAACAATGAAGAGTGAATCTAAGGCGATCCCTTCGGTGACGAGACTCTCTCCCACGGACAACATTCGTTTTTTTCCGGCACCAACCAGCCATTCGACATCGGTATCAGCCAGCAATCCGAGGATGAAAAGCACGCGTTTCAAGTGAGGCTCCAGGGGACGATAAAACCAAACGATGTCGGTGAATCAGGTGCGTTGGGAAGATTCCACAAGTACGTCACGACACCGGGGGCGTCAATTCTCTGTCCACAAACGTCGCTCAATGGGGAACTAGGAAAACTTGAGCGAGATTATGTTCGGAACAAAATATGTGATCGCTTCGATTGGAATAGGTCGGGTTATCAGTACCGCCGGAGTTGTTTGACTCAAGTCGCCCAAACTGCCTGGCCGACACAATCGATATCTCATGATTCCGACCACGACGAATACGTTCTCGCTTCGCGCGACCTTCCTGCGATTGTTGGCCGTTGCGTTTGCTGCTGCGCCGTTGTCGGGGTGCCGGCTGCCGTGGGTTCCGTGTCCCGATTCGGTAACCAATCAGGCCGTTCAGGATCATCTTACTCTGATTAATGGCTTGGACCCGGCGTATCTGAACCAGATGGATGTTCCGCCGAGCCCTGATGATCCGAATTTGTCTGCCGATGATCGTCCGGCGTTGAAGGCCGAATCGCAGCCAGTCGGAAATGCAGCACTTCAGCAATTGGAGATCAAGCTCGAAGACGCACGCCTCGCCGCGATCAGCGGAAACCTCGATTTGCGAGTCGAATTGGTGAACCCTGCAATCGCAGAAGAGGTCGTTTCAGAAGAACGCGGTGCGTTTGAAAAGACATTTCAACTCGGTTCATCGTGGCAACGGACTGACGATCCAAGTTCTCCCCCTGACACGACCTACAATGTTATTTCTCCAAGTGTCAATGTGCCGCTGACAAGTGGCGGTCAGGTGCAAGTGGGTTACGACTTCAACCGCAACGAACCCAACACGCCGTTGAATTCAACGCAAGTGAAGTCAGGTGCGGGCCTGTCGCTCACACAACCGTTGCTGCGTGGGTTCGGCTACAACGTCAACACGGCACCGATCCAGATTGCATGCCTCGCTCAAGGAATCGCGAGTGCCAATGCAAAGCTGAAAGCGATCTCCGTAGCCGCAGAAGTGGAACGGGCTTACTGGAATTTGTGGTCAGCTCACAAACTGTTGGAGATCGCTCGTCAACAGAAGGAACTCGCGGAAAAGCAGATTCCGATCGCAAAGCGACTTGTTGAAGCAGAAGTGCTTTCGGCTGCGGAAATCATCCGTGCGGAATCGGGCTCTCTCTCTCGTGATAACGCTGTGATCAGTGCCGAGACCGAAGTTCGCATCGCCGGGCGCGAACTCAAGCGAATCATGCAGAAGGCGGACTTACCGGTGAACGGCCCGACGTTGCTGACACCGCTCACGGAACCGAATCCGACCGCACTCAAGTTTGATCGCCCATCGGTCACTCAAGCGGCGATCGACAACCGTATGGAGTTGCTGCAAATTCGCTTGGAAGTTTTTCAAAACTGGATCACCCAAGAGGTTCAGCGCAACAGTCAGCTTCCAAGGTTGGATTTATTGGCTCAAATCAAAGGTTTGGGCTTGGACAAAGATTTGGGTGGTTCGTTGGATGATCTTAGTCGTGGAAAACACGGGGATGGTTTAGTTGGCCTGACATTGCAGGTTCCACTCTCTGGCAACATCAGCGCTCAAGCTCGCGTCCGACAAGCGGAATTGAATTACTGGCTGTTGCAAATTCGTCAGCAGCAACAGACCGTTGCGGTCGAACAGCAGGTGCATAACTCGATCGATCGAGTCGAGCAAAACTGGCGTCGAGTTCAGGCGACTCATGTCGCGAGCGAAGCCGCACGCAAAACTTATGAAGCAGAAGCAAGACTCAATTCCGAGGGCGAGCGAACCACCACCGAAGTCCTGCTGGTGCTCTCCAACCTGGCTGACGCCCAATCCTCGGAGATCGCTGCGATCACTGAGTTCCAAATCACCAAAGTCGATCTCGCCGAAGCGACCGGAACGGTACTCGGCTTCGCCCACATTCACTGGAATCCGTGTGAAGGAATCTCTGGTTATCAGGAAATGAGCGAACTTAAGCGGTGAGCAACGGGCTTAATCGTTTGAAGATGAACTCAACCGAGAGGCTATCCGAGAAGTCGGATTGTGAGCCGCAAGGCGCTAGCCGCGGGTTCTGGATTCGCCCAAAACCCGCGGCTAGCGCCTGCGGTTCACGAAAGTCAGTGCTCAACACCAAGCGATTACTCCGGAACTTCACCGAGGTTCTTTGACGCCAATCGCTCATCAATCCATTCGGGATCGACGAACTGCTTGAGCAGCCAGCGCATGGTTTGGTCGACTCGCGGGTCAGAATGCGGTTCTCCAGGGTATTCCATGCCCAGCGAGACGAGTCGAAAACCATCGATCGTCAGCGTCCAGGGCCATTGATCACGTTGTGCCACTTCGTTGATGCGCGTCATTAAGCGAAAAGACCAAGCTGTTCCGAAGAGGTTGCGATAGTCCTGCCAGACTCGATCCCAGCCAGTTGCCTCGGACCGGCGAGAGACAGCTTTTGCCGTTGCCATCCAAAACACGAGTAGCGAGATCGTGAGGTAGGAGTAAACCGGTTCGCGCGGAGCACGGTTCTGACCGAAAGAGCCACTAAAAGTCCAAACAACCAGGCTCCACGTGACAATCCAGACGATTGCCGATCGAGTGAAGCGAGTTCCAACAAAGTTGCCCGCCCCCATGATCAGCACCAGCGCGAACGCGATCAGGGACGGCAATTCGAGTTCCAGTCGTTGCCCGTTCCAGCATCGACGCCATTGGACAATCGCGGGCCATTCGAGGACTGCAATCAGCGGCAGCAGTACGAACAGGCTCCAATCCACGATTCGTCCACGACGAGCGCCAAGAATTGCAATCAGCGGACAAAGCGCACTGACTGCGGTCAGATACCAGAGTTGATCAACGACGCCCGGGCGAATTACGGGAAAGGCTAGCGGCTTGGCGATCGTCGTGATCGCTGCGATCGTCAGAGTCGTTTGAAACCAAAGACCCCACAAGGCGGCAGCAGTGAGAGATGTGCGTCGGACCGTTCGCGTTAGACGTAAAAAACCGAGCCAACCGATTGCAACGGTCAACGTCAACATTGTTCCTAAGAGTATGTCCGGCATAGTTGTTTCGTTCGCTGGGGTGTGCTGTCGGCAGATTCGCCACACGTGACATTTTCTCCGGCGGTTTCTGCGAACCCAAGCCAAGACGTCATGTTGGCCACGGAGTTTTGCATAGCGTTGCCGATTTGATGGGCAGTGACCACCGAGTCCCAGTGAGCCTACATCAACTCTCGTCGCTTCTACGGGTGAGTCGCCCGGTTGCGATTATGGGGCTCACGACAAGTCAGACACGTTCTTGAGGAGATGCCGGTATGAAGTGGATTACATGTGTTGCCCTGTTGCTTGGCGTTGCTGGCACGGCAGACGCTGGGCTGTTTAGCCATCGTAGCTGTTGCGCTCCAGCACCAACCTGCTGCGCTCCAGCGCCGTCATGTGCGGCTCCTTGTGCGAAGGGCTGTGCCCCGACCTGTGCCGCTCCTGCGGCTTGTGCTCCTAGCTGTGCTGCTCCTGCTGGTTGCGCACCTAAGGCTTGTGCTCCTAGCTGTGCGGCTCCAGTTGGCTGTGCTCCAGCAGCTTGTGCTCCGAACTGTGCCGCTCCAGCGGCTTGCGGCCCGGCCTGTGCGCCGAGCTGTGCAGCTCCTTCGACCTGCTGCAACAACGGGTGCAACAGCTGCTGCAAGAGCCGCTGCTGCACACTGCCGAAGTGCCACATGCCGAAGATCTGCTAGCCTAAGTGCCATTTGCCGACGTGCCACTTGC
>CAIJTL010000794.1 GCA_903823545.1 uncultured Planctomycetaceae bacterium | reverse complement strand
TGGCTCGCATCCACCGGGCAGATCCAGGTGCCATCGCCTAGGGCGACGACCGTGTCGCTATCGTCCACGGCAGCGCTGAGGAAGAAGTTGTGCCGACTAGCCGGGGCATCCTTGCCCATCTCGAAACGCTTGACAAGTTCCCACTTATTAACCGCGACATCGTAGGTCCACGCTTCCAGCGGCAGCGGCGCATAGAGACCCTCGCAGTAGCCGACCGGCGAGGCGTAGGTGTAACCGCCCAGCAGCAAGACTTTCTTCGCCTTGGGAAGCCAGAGCAGAGCATGGCCGCCACGCGGCGACGGGCTGCGCATCGGCTTCTTGTCCTCCCACTTCTGGGCGACCACATCGAAAGTCCAGGTGTCGGCAATGAGCTGGTCCAGCCGATCGCCACCGAAGAGAACGACCTTCTTGTTCACCGAGTCGTAGACCAGCCGCGCATTGGCCCGCTGAGGCGGTTGCTTGTCGAGTTTGAGTTGAGTCCAGGTGTTGGAGGACGGAGTATAGGTCCAGGTGCCGGGGTCGCCGCGCTCGCTTTGCACATTGCCACCGCCGAAAAGGACGAACTGCTGATTGTGCCGATCGTAGCACATTGAACTCCAGAGCAGGACGCCGCCCAGATCTTTCTGGGGATCGCTCTTGGGGGCCAGGTCGGTCCAAGTGCGCTCGGCGGGGTCGTAGCAAAAAGTACGGCCGCCTGCATAGAAAACAAAGGTCTTCGTGTCGGGATCGTAGTCGTATTTCTGGCCGAGAGAGAAGGTGCCGTAAACGGTCCAGTTCGGCCGGCCGTTGCCCTCGGCGTCCTTGAAGTGGAACCGTTCATCCTTCCAAGCCGGGGCCTGGCACGGCCCGAACTTCGGTCCCCAATCCTTGCCCTTGGGATAGGCGTTCTCCCACTGCCCGGCGTCCCGATCGAGCGCAAGCACATCGTAGGGCCGCGGTTTCTTGTACTCGCCCGAGTGGGTCCGGCCACCGAGAACCAGGAAACGCTTGAGGTCCGGCGAATAACCGAGCGGCACATCGAAGCGAGGTCCTTCAATGGTAGCTTTGTCCAGTTTGCTCCAGTGGTTCGGTTCTGCGCCCCGCGCGACATGGGCCAAGATGACTACGAAGAAAAGGACTAACAGGTTGCGTACGCTCATGACAGTTTCTCTAAATGGGGCGGGAAAATATCGGTGCCGATCGGTGCCTTCAACAGTCCCTTGCTTTCAGCCGTACACACGATGCAGGCTGCGGTCGAGGGAGTCGCTTTGGTATCAAGGAAGAACTTTTGTTCTTCGGGGATCATACCCCGCCCGACCTCCAGCGTGCTCGGTTTCTTCTCTTTCGCCGCGCTGGCGGACCGTACTACTTCAGATACTGCGGGTTGCGGACAGCGTGGGGCAGCGTATGCGAGAGTTCTTCGCGCGGGTCGGCCAGCATGAAGCTCAGTGCCACGGGCGCGGTGGTGTCCTTCGGCAGTAATGTCAAGGCGCCTTCGAATCCGTGCGCGTTGCAATTTTTACCTAGGCCTTTGATGACCAGATCGAAGCGGGTCACCTTGCCGTCTTTGGCTTCGACGAAACCTAGGGAGTCGGCGCGTTCGCCCTTGTCGGACCGCAAGTCGCCCGACAAGCGCCCTTCCACCAACTTCATGCCGTCGGTCTTCAGTTTACCC
>CAIJTL010000793.1 GCA_903823545.1 uncultured Planctomycetaceae bacterium | reverse complement strand
CCGTTGTGTTTCGCTCCACGCCACTGCGGCCAGTTTTCGGCTCGAACGACGTGATCGGCTACGCTCGATCCAAGCATCACCATCAATGCCGCTCCGACAAACCGAGCCTTGTACAACGTCGCCAATTTCATGCTGCATGTCCTTAGAAAGATGGAGTTCGATGTTTCGATTTGAAGATCATCAAGCAGAGATTCCCCAGGAATAATTGCGATTCAGTCGCGTCTCGAAGCAATCGCTCCACTCTGATGTGCAATCAGTGTCCGAGCCAAGTTGCGAAGCGTCAATCATCCGCTCGAACTCTTCTGATTTCCAAATTGGCTCCGCGCGGCTTAAGGTACTATTGTGGTGCGTTGAATTGAGCTCGGTCTCACTTTTGAGTTGCGTCGTTAATATCCAAGAACATCTGCCTCACTCAAAGGCTCGTCATGCCATATGCCGCCAGTCACTCAGTGCACCCCAACCTGACGTTTGCGGTGCGTGCTGTTTGCGAAGATGTTCGTAAACAGTTGGAAGGCCAATCGCCCGATTTGGCCTTTGTGTTTGTGTCGCACGGTCACTCCGAAGAGTTCGAAGATCTTCCGAAACTAATCCAGCAGCAACTTGGGGCGAAAGTACTTCTCGGCTGCGCGGGGGAGACCGTTGTTGGAGGTGGAGAAGAAATTGAAGAAGGCCCCGCCGTGTCGCTGTGGGGAGCAATCTTGCCTGGAGCGGAACTCATCCCGTTTCGATTGGAGTTTGGTGAGACACCCGACGGGTTGATCTCGATGGGATATCCTGACGACTTGGCCGATCATGCGGCGGAGACTCGCGCAGTATTTTTACTGGGAGAGCCTTATTCGTCGGTTCCCGATTCTGTCATTAATCGCTTGGAAGATGAGTTGCCGGGTGTCCCGTTGCTCGGCGGTATGGCCAGCGGTGGCGGTCCAGGAGCGAATCGGGTTTTTCTTAATGACGCGTGCATTGAAGATGGGGCCGTTGCCGTCGTGATGCGTGGCGGCCCGACCGTCCGCTCGGTTGTCTCACAAGGCTGTCGCCCGATTGGTCCGACGTTCGTTATTACGAAGTCTGAACGAAATATCGTCTTTGAACTCGGTGGAAAACCGACGATCGAGCGGTTGCAAGAATTCATGCCGAATTTGTCTGCTCGCGATCAACGACTTGTCCAAAGTGGTTTGCACCTAGGGCTCGCAATGTCAGAACTGAAGCCGTCATTTCAACGCGGCGATTTCTTGATTGCGAATGTCATCGGTGCGGACCCGGAAATCGGAGCCATCGCCGTTGGCAATACTGTTCGCACCGGACAGACGGTTCAATTTCACGTTCGCGATGCGGAAACAGCCGACGAAGAATTGGTTCATTTGCTTGAGGCTAGCCGCAGCCAACGAACGTCGGCAACTCGTGCTGCGTTACTCTTTAGTTGTAACGGTCGTGGAACTCGCTTGTTTCCGAAGCCACATCACGATGCGAGTACGATTCGGCGTTTGCTCGGGTCGATTCCATTGGCAGGTTTTTTTGCGCAAGGCGAACTTGGTCCGGTGCGAGGGAAAAACTACATCCACGGGTATACGGCGAGCATTGCGTGTTTTGAGTGAGACCAGGTTGGTCCGTCATCTGGTTTTTCAGGCCAGGGAGCCTTTGCGACGAGATTGGATTGTACTGCCTTTGGTGGTCGGAACGATTCAGCTTCACTCGGTTGAGAAATCGGAACGTGAAGTCAGATATCGACGACGCATTAACACAATGCACCCGGCAAAGTTTGATTCGACCATTGATTGAATCAGCCAGTTTCGGATCAGCAACCTGAACGCTGCTGAATTCAGTCAGCCAGATTGGCAAGATTGCTCCCCAATGAGGGGGGCACTAGACTGCTTGACCTGACTTTACACCTAAGCGGATGTTTTTGTCGCGGAGCCTGTTTTGCGAGCCATTATCAGCGACATTCACGGAAATCTGGAAGCCCTCGACTCGGTCCTAGCGGATATCAAGTCGCAAGGGATTCAAGAAATTTATTGCCTTGGCGATATTGTTGGCTACGGCCCGAATCCACGCGAGTGCATCGACCGAGTTCGAAATTGCCAAGTTGTTATCCTCGGTAACCACGACCAGGGCGCGTTATT
>CAIJTL010000792.1 GCA_903823545.1 uncultured Planctomycetaceae bacterium | reverse complement strand
AGAGGCTCAATAGCCTCGGCAACGACCTCGAAAACGTTATGTTACCACCCCCTTAACCTGTTACCCATGTCCCCGAACGCGCGCCACCCATGTCCCCGGTCTTTACAACCAGATCGCGCAAGTCATTGGTGGGCCGTCGCCAACTCAGACTACTTCCTTTCGCAGTGCTCCGCAGTCGCTGAAGTCAGCGACCACCGGCCCACCATTCATGGAGTTTGCTCGTCCCACCCTACCGATGCGTTGAATCATCCCGGCTAGTGAATGTCGAGGGCGATCTGAATCTGATTCAGGTGGCTTCCTGATACTCTGCGCGAACTATCGAATGCTTCAAAGCGCCAACTCCGGAAACCGGTCTTGAGGTAATCTCGACTTCGTCACTAAGACACCGCCCGCGCGAAGTCAAACTTTGGCTTTGCGAGGTCAGCAATGTCACGGATGACAGTTTGGGGTTACGACGATGGATCAGATCGAAAATCAAATTCAGATTCGCAAACGCTTAGGCCGTGGACTCAGCTCACTGCTCGGTTCGGATGACGACTCACCCGAACCGACGAACTTGCCGGGTGCCGCTTCGGCTGGGACTGCACCCGGTGAACTGCGGCAGGTACCCGTCACTGCGATTGAACGAAATCCGTTTCAGCCGCGAACGGAATTTGAAGAGTCCGCATTACGCGAATTGAAAGACAGCATTCAACAGCATGGTGTCCTTCAACCATTGTTGGTGAGAGCCGCTCCAAATGGTGGCTGGCAATTGATCGCTGGCGAAAGACGATGGCTTGCCGCTAAGAGCGCCGGGCTCGCCACGGTGCCGTGTCGAGTACTCGTTCTGGAAGACCAACAGGTTTCCGAAGTCGCGCTCGAAGAAAACCTAAAACGCAAAGACCTCAATGTTCTTGAAAAAGCTCAGGCGTTTCAGGACTACCTGCAGCGTTTTGGAAAGACGATCGAAGAGCTATCCAAGCAACTGAGCCTCGACCGGTCGACCGTCTCGAATATGGTCCGGTTGCTCGAACTTCCGGAATCAGTCAAGCAGTCTCTGAGAGCAGACAAGATCAGTGCCGGTCATGCACGTGCCTTGCTGTCGCTGCCCGCCACCGAGCAACAGTCGTTGTGTCAGCGCATCGAGTCGGAAACGTTATCGGTCCGCGCCACCGAGGCTGCTGTTCGGGATCTCTTGGCATCCACGAAGGCCGACGACGGAACTGTCCCATTCAACGCGACCTCAAAATCAAAAACGAAGACTGCTCCGACACAGCATGTCGTCTCTCTTCAAAGCCAGCTTCGTGACCTACTTGGTGTCCCTGTCGAAATTAAGTTGAAGGGCAAGGAGTCTGGTCAGATCATCATTACGTTTAGTTCAAACGATGATTTCGAGCGAGTTCTACGAGTCGTCCGACGAGCTGCTTAGGAACGAGAGCGCAATAACTTTCCGATCATGTAATCACTAACCCGAAGCGTGAGCGAGGGCAAACGCTTCAAGAGACTTCCGATACATCGCGTTGTGAAGCGTTCGCCCTCGCTCGCGCTTCGGGTTACTTCAATCGGGGAGCTATTGCGCTCCCGTTCCGTAGTCACCGAGGTTCCGCAACAACCGGAAATGGAGTCATACCAGCTTAGAAGTGTGCCCTGGAATCATTGTGTTCCAGCTTCATTACTCCGATCTCGCCTCCAATATCCAGGATCGACCTGCAAGCAAAGAATAGGGTTTTTATTTACACATATCGCCCACAACTCGTCTTCCAATTTGTTTTCACGTGAAACAGCTTGTTGACGCTCTTCACGCGGATACCTAGACTCCCTCCCCTTCGGATCGGGATGTAGCTCAGCCTGGCTAGAGCGCCTGCTTTGGGAGCAGGAAGTCGCAGGTTCAAATCCTGTCATCCCGACTTAACGAGACGAGAAGCCCTTCGGTGAGCACATCGAAGGGCTTTTTTATTTGATAGACGAGAGTTACATCGTCGAGCTGGTGACACATACCGATGAATTCGGGGATTCGGCGTTTCTTGGCGACGTCCACCATGAGCCAGCGACAACTCAATCACCTCCGACGTCACCAGAACTTCGCAGGTCTGTCGAGTGCGAATAATTCTTGGAATGCGAATCACTCGTGCTTGGAGTGAGTTTTGAAAATGCTTCAAAGCTGCCTCGCTATCGGATTCTGTCGAGTAGGGCTTGAAGGTGACTTTACTGCTGCCAGTGCCTAGCCTGTATCGTTCATGGCCGCACACTAGCGAGGGCGTCGTTACGGTTCGCCCTCGCTTGCGATTCGGGTTAGTGTGCGGCACGTCGCTT
>CAIJTL010000791.1 GCA_903823545.1 uncultured Planctomycetaceae bacterium | reverse complement strand
GAAGGTAAAGAATTCTGATCCACAAACGCGCCCGCTAGCGCCTTCCGCCGCATTGATTCATTATCGAATCGGTTTACATGTTCAAACACGCCGCACCAATGCCGTGCAAGCGCATCGGGTAATTGTTTGCCTTCGATGAATAAATGATATGCGATCGAAAGCAGTCCATAGTTAGCGCAGAACGTATTGACGATACACATTTGCCTTCCAGACAACTCCTCCAGTTTCTGGAGATACTCTTTTTTGTTGGGTCTCCAGCCTAGAGTTTTTGTAAGCGTTGGGTGCAAAAAAGAGTATTTGTCTGAAAATGTCATGTCCTGGTTTAGCGCCTCCCGCAATATTGCTCTTTTTTCTTCAGGGGCCTGATCAAAACCGAAATCAATAAAAGATGATTCCAATCCGTAGGCGGACATTCCTCGTTTGAGTTCGGGGCCGTTATCATTTACAAAGCTAACAATCAGTCCAATCACTCCTTTGTTATTACTAACGATTGGTACGCCCTGCGGTGTGGTCAGAAACTCTTCTAGCAGTGTGTCCTGAATCAGAAAAGAACCGTCTTCATCCTCGAATAATTCGTAATTCACATCTGATCCTTCCATTTCCTGCTTCTTCGGCATTTCCACGGCGTAGCGGGAGACGAAGAGCTTGTTGGGCAAATCGCCGAGGGCGAACTCGACGAGGGCTTCGTTCTTGCGGGTGCAGAGGAGAATCCCGATGGGCGGCTGGTCGCCGGGGGTCATCTCGTGCTTCTTGTAGTAGGCGACATAGGTGTTGAGCTGGCCGAGGTGTTCGTGGGAGAAGGCAGTGGTCTTCAGCTCCACGAGGACGTGGCACTTGAGCACGCGGTGGTAGAAGACGAGGTCCACGAAAAAGTGCTCGTCGCCGATGAGGAGGCGCTTTTGCCGGGCCTCGAAGCAGAAGCCATGGCCCATCTCCAAGAGGAACTCCTGCAGGCGGTCGAGCAGGGCGTCCTCGAGGTCCGATTCGCCCATGGCATCCTGCGCACGGATGCCGAGGAACTCGAAGACGTAGGGATCGCGGATGATCTGGGCGGGCTGGAGGGTCTCGGCCTTGGCCTGCGCTTTGGCGGAGAGTTTGGCTTTGTTTTTCGAGAGGCCGCTGCGCTGGTAGTAGAGGCTGTCGATCTGGCGGCGCAGCTCGCGCACCGACCAGTTGCCGCGAATGCACTCGAGCTCGTAGAAGCGGCGCTGGGTGGCGTCGGGGAGTTGGATCAGCTCGGACAGGTGCGTGAAAGAGAGGCGGTGGATCAATTCGGGAGAGACTATCTCCCCATTTTGAGATTCGGCAGTCAGTGACTCCCGAATTGAGGATAGCGGGAGATGAGCCAGTGGGAGCATGGCGGTGAACCCGGAGGCTTCGAGAGATTTGGCAGTCACTGACTGCCAAATCCGGGGATAAACCTGATAGAGCTGCCGGTAGCGGCGAAGTTCGCGGGGGTTATCCTTGGCTTCCACTACCGCGATGGGAATCCCCGGCTTGTAGTAGAGGATGTAATCGGCTTTCTTGGCCTCCCCACGCCGCACCGTCTTGCCCCGCACGATCACGCGACCTTTGGTGAAGTAAACCTCTTCCAGCATTTGGGTCATCACATTCCACTTGCCGCCGTCTTTGCCGTTGATGGCGGGCGTGATGAACTTGGTGCGGATATCAGTTTCCGTCAGGCTCTTTTTGTTGATTGCGGACATGCGCGATGGTGCCCCCATGGGATGACGGCCAGTATATATGGAGTTCGTATATGAGCCCACGCTCGCTTGCCTTTCCTGTGAGCGACTGGAAAAACGGTCG
>CAIJTL010000790.1 GCA_903823545.1 uncultured Planctomycetaceae bacterium | reverse complement strand
TTCTTCGGCGGCGAGGTTCGCTTTGAGGACTGACGGAGTGATTCCGATGACTTCCCATTGTTGGAGGCCGAAACTGAGGGACCAGTTCAAAATCCAACTGTAGGAACGAACGGCGGCTTCTGGTGGCGATGATCGGGATGGAGTGACCGCGAGCGGGATGGCCACGATGACCAAGTCATAGGGTGGTTGAGTCACTCGGATCTTCGCTGCACTTTGTTCGAGTTGTTGCAGACTTTGATCAGCAGTCACCCACGGGGTCACTTCGATCTTGGCGTCCGGAGCGACACTCTTAATCGTGGGGCCGATCATTTCGTCGAACGGTGTCATCGCCAAAATTCGAATCGATTCGTTCGCCTTCATACGTGCTTGTGTTTTCGGAAGTGCCGGCTGCGGTGGGCCGATCTCTCGGAGCTTCGCCGTCTTTCCGGTGATAGTTTTACAGATCTCGATCGCGTTCTGTTGATGACCATCCATGTTGGGATGAATTTCATCGCTCAACAGTAGTCGCCAGGCGACGGGATCGGCTTGGCGAATCAACTCATACGCCGCATAAACATCGCTGACCGGAACACGTTGTTGTCGTCCGACTTCCTTCAGGACATTGTTGTACTCAAGCAGTTTGTCGATTGGCCGTCCGCTGGTGTTGATGACTCCGTTGGGAGTGCAAAGGATGACCGCAGCATTGACGCCTCGGCATTGAGCGATGATCTGTTCGAGATTGGCTTGAAAGTCGTTTTTGGGAACTCGAGCCATGTCATTCAGGCCAAACATGACTGTCACGACATCGGGGCGATGATCGAGCACATCCTTCTGCAATCGCTTGAGCGCATCGATCTTCGAGTTGCCGCTGATCCCGGCGTTGATCACGGAGATCTCCGCTTCCGGGGCAACTTGCCTCAGCGCAATTTCGAGCATTTCTGGATAAGCCCGCCGACCACCGGTGTGGTAATAGATCCCAGTCACGCTATCGCCGAGACGAACAATCTTCACCAGCTGCTTCATCGCCAACTTTTGCCGAACCGCGGACAATTCGCCGACATCATCAGCCAAGACCGTTGATGATTGGATTGCAATTCCAAAGAGGGCCAGCAAGATCCAACATCCCATCGCCATCATGACACGATTCATTTCAAGGTTCCTTTCGGTAAGGGCAGATTTGTGATGAGCCTACATGAAACAACTGCAAGGACGTTAGATTCAAGGACGCCGGTTAGAATGAGTTCGTAGTTCCGCCCTTCGGTAGCATGAGCAGTGAGAACCGCCTGAAGGCAGCACTACGAACTTTCCAGTGCCCCACGGGCCAGGCCATCAGTATGGGTGTTGTCCCCCTAGAGCCAATCGATGAGTTTCGGGTTCGTTTTGAAATCGCTTGTAACAATTTGGAGAAGATCCTTCATGAATCGATTCACCTCACGACGGCAATTCTTGCAACGCGTCCTAAAAGGGACCGCGATTGCCTCGGCCGTTTCAACGATCTCAACGACATCCGTGACCAATGAAATCTTCGCAGGCGAGAAGCACGCCCACTGGAAAGTCGGGCTCGCGAAGGCAGTCATTACGCCGGAGAAGTCCGTGTGGCTAGCGGGATACGGATCGAAGCGGGCTCCGGATGGAAAGCTGCATGATCTGTGGATGAAGGCGTTGGCACTGGAAGACGCCGCTGGTCACCGAGCGGTATTGATCACGAGTGATTTTCAGGGGGTCCCGAAAATCATGAGCGATCGAGTCTTTGAACAGCTTCAAAAGCAGTTCAAGCTCGAACGAGCGCAGGTGATGCTCACGTTCTCGCACAATCATTGCGGACCACGATTGGGTGACGATCTCATCGACTACTACCCGGTCGAGGCGGAGCAAGAAGCACTCGTCAACGAATACACCGACCAAATGGTGACGAGATGCGTCGCGATGGTGGGCGAGGCGTTGGCAAAGCTCGCCCCTGCGACGCTGCAAATGGGGCAAGGCAAAACAACATTTGCCGTGAACCGCCGTACTAATCGAGAAGCCGATGTCCCTAACTTGATCGCCAACGGAACGCCGTTAGTCGGTCCGGTCGATCATTCGGTTCCGGTGATGACGGTCACTCGTCCCGATGGAAAGCTAGACGCTGTCCTTTTCGGCTACGCGTGCCATCCGACAACGCTTAGTTTTCTCACGTGGTGCGGTGACTATCCAGGCTTCGCGCAAGTTGAATTAGAAAAGAATCACCCCGGCGTCACGGCGATGTTCGTCAACACGTGCGGCGGCGACCAAAATCCGCTACCTCGCCGAAAAGTCGAACTCTGCGAAAAGTATGGCCACATGCTCGCCGTTTCGGTGGAAGAAGCGTTGAAGCAATCGCTCAAGCCGATTTCTTCCGGCCTACGAACGGCGTTTGAGTTGATCGACTTGCCGTACCTCCAAGTTGTCTCGCGCGAGGAACTGACCGCATTGGCGAAAGAAACGAACGGAATCAAAGCTCGCTGGGCTACACGTCTGCTGAAGAAGCTCGACGCGGGACACAAGTTCGAGTCCGCCTATCCGTACCCAATTCATGCGTGGCGACTCGGTAATGAGATGCTCGTCGTCGGCATGGGGGCCGAGACAGTCGTCGATTACGCACTCCGCTTCAAACGGGAATTCGGCGAGGGAACCTGGGTCTGCGGTTATGCCGACGACATGATCTCGTACATCCCGTCGCGTCGAGTTTGGGAAGAAGGTGGCTACGAAGGTGGCTCAAACCTCTACGAATACGGTCGCCCCGCATTTCGCTGGGCCGGAGATATCGAAGACCGCATCGCGGCGTCAGTTCACAAATTGGTGAAACAGGTGCGTGAGTAGGACCAAGCCTCAAAACGGGGAGTTTGCCGGTCAATCCCATCGCAACGAGTGAATCTTCCAGTCAGATGCCGGTTCCAGTGAGTCGGTTGACGCCTCGTTGACTTCGCGCCGAACCCCTTGAACAATGGTCGGCCGATTGAGTTCTGCCCTCGCAGCACTTCGACATCTGGAGCCATCATGCCCCCTCGAATTCTCACCGCCTTACCGGTCTTCAATGAGCAGTCGCATTTGGCGAACGTGCTTCAAACGGTGAGGCAGTTTAGTTCGGAAATTCTCGTCGTCGATGACGGCAGCACCGATGCGACCCCGGAATTGTTGAATCAAGAAAAGGGAATCCATGTCGTCACGCACTCGCCAAATCGAGGTTATGGAGCGGCGTTGAAGTCGGCTTTCGATTTCGCGGTCGAAAATAATTTCGATGTCCTGGTGACGATCGACTGCGACGGCCAACACGAACCGCGTTTGATTCCGGAACTGG
>CAIJTL010000789.1 GCA_903823545.1 uncultured Planctomycetaceae bacterium | reverse complement strand
GCTTGCTGCTGATCGACGCGGACCCGATGCGACCGGCCGGCATCTCGGCGACCAATGAAGAGAAAGAACATGCTCGCCGAGTCATCGTGGATGTCGGCTCGTACCTGTTCGATGCTGGTTGGCCTGATCCGATCTTGGCCGACAGCGGCAACGGATATCACCTTCTGTATCCTATCGAATTGCCCGCCGACGATAGCGAAGTGGTCAAACGCTGCTTGCTCTCGCTGGCTGCAAAGTGTGGCAATGAGCACGTGAGCATCGACACCGCCGTCTTCAATCCCGCCCGAATCTGTAAGCTCTACGGGACACTGAGCCGCAAGGGTGACAGCATCCCATCGCGACCACATCGACGCTCCGAGATCATCAGCATCCCGTCCGAACTGACGCCGGTTCCGATCGAACTGCTGGAACAACTGGCCGCACAAGCTCCGACCGCGACGACCGGCAAGAGCACTTCGATGCCGCCGCGAACGAATGGCCACAGCCACGAGAATAGCGTCCTCAATGTCGATGCTTGGCTGCACACGCATAATGTTGAGATTCTCAAACGAGACGCCGACGCCGATGGACTCAGCCGATGGTTTATCTGTTGTCCGAAAATCAATGCCCACACGTCGGCGAATGGCATAAGGGACTGCGTCATCACTCAAGAGGCAGACGGACGGTTGGGCGGCCAATGCTTTCACTCGTCCTGTAAGATGCGGAGTTGGCACCACATCCGGGATGCTATTGGCAAGCCAACACGCGATGACTATCCGCAGCCTGACGCTGAAAACAACCGCCGGGGGACGCATCAGCAGCAATCGGAACCAACATTTAATGAGGGGGGGTTCGGCGAAACGGTGGAGGGTGGCGACACAACCCCCAAAAACTCCGAGAAAATCGAGGTTGTGTCGCCGTCGCCGGTGTCGCCGCTCGAAATCTTCCGACCGTTTCCGGTGGAGACGCTGCCAAAACTGGTTGCTCAAGTTGTCCGCCGTGTCAGTCAAGCAATGGGTTGCGATCCGTCATTCGTTGCCGTTCCCGCGCTGGCGGTACTAGCAGGAGCTATCGGCAATAGCCGCAGCATCCGGTTGAAACACGGTTGGACCGAGAAGTCGATTATCTGGTCAGGGATCATCGGCGAGTCCGGTACGTTGAAGAGTCCGCCGCTGGAATGGCTAACACAACCGCTCCGAGACCGAGAGGAAACCGCACTAGAACGACACGCCGCCGCGCTCGAGGACTTCGAGGCTGAGAAGATGCGGCACGATGCCGCCGTCATTGACTGGAAGCGGAAGAAATCCACAGAACCGCCGCCGAGATCGCTGGCGATGCCAACTGCGGAACGACGGCTCACATCCGATGCAACGATTGAAAGTGTCTGCGTCATGCTCGCCGATAACCCGCGCGGCATGATCCTGGTTCGTGATGAACTAGCTGGTTGGGTGTCGTCATTCGATCAATATAAATCAGGAGGCGGCAGTGATGCGGCGCACTGGCTGTCGATCCACTCAGCCAAAGGGTTTTCGGTTGATCGCAAAACCGGAGACCGACGAACGCTATTCGTACCGCGCCCAGCAATGAGCGTTTGCGGTGGCATTCAACCTGCGACACTGCGGAGCGTCTTGGCGGCTGGTCACATTGAAAGCGGGTTGGCGGCACGGCTGTTGTTCACATACCCGCCACGACTGGCAAAGCGATGGTCAGACTCAGAAATCTCACCGGACACGGAAGCGACCTACAAGCAGTTGATTGATGGACTGTTCGCACTGGAACCGCAGATCGAAGCGGACGGAAAACCAAAGCCGCTGATTCTCGGTCTGAGTCCCGCAGCGAAAACAGAGTGGATCACCTTCTACAACGAACACGCCGACGAACAAGCGGAACTCTCTGGCGACCTCGCCGCTGCGTGGAGCAAGCTGGAATGCTACGCCGCGCGGCTGGCGTTGGTTGTGCATTGTTGCCGAGTCGTGAGCCATGACCCGGCCCTGACCTCGCCGGACGTGATTGACGAGGGGAGCATCGGAGCGGGTGTTGTGCTGTCCCGCTGGTTCGGTCACGAGGCGAGGCGAGTCTATGCCATGCTCGCCGAGACCGATGGCGAGCGAGAACAACGTCAACTCGTGGAATGGATCACAACACGAGGCGGCACAGCATCAGCCCGCGAACTTCAACGCGGTCCAAAACGGTTCCGAAATGCGACCGCCGACTACGCCGAGACCGAACTCAACAAACTCGT
>CAIJTL010000788.1 GCA_903823545.1 uncultured Planctomycetaceae bacterium | reverse complement strand
AGCACGTTTGCGCGGCGGCATTTCAAACCTTCAGACGTGTTGTCATCGGATGCGTGTCGCGCATTGGTGTCGGACGATGAGAACAGTCAGTCGGCGACGAGTGATGCGTTCGACGTGTTGCACTTCATTGCTCGCAAGCGACTGGCAGCGGCGAAGCTGACGGTTGTTGATGCGACCAATGTGCAGTCGGAAGCTCGCAAGCCGCTCGTTGCGCTGGCTCGTGAGTTTCATTGTCTGCCGGTGGCGATCGTACTCGATGTTCCAGAGCGAGTGGCTTACGAACGGAACCAAGCGCGGACTGATCGCGACTTCGGACCGCGCGTCATTCGACAACAAGCGTCGCAGTTGCACCGCTCATTACGTGAACTGGAGCGTGAAGGCTTTCGGCGCGTGCATGTGCTCAAATCGCTTGAGGAGATTGAAGCGGCGGAGATTGTACGCGAGCCACTATGGAACAATCGGAAGTCGGATCACGGGCCGTTCGACTTCATCGGCGATGTGCATGGTTGCTTCGATGAGTTGATCGAACTGTTGGCGAAGCTCGGATATGTCGAACAGCCCGGTGGCGCGTGGACTCACCCGGCGAGTCGCAAGATGGCGTTTGTCGGCGATCTGGTGGATCGTGGCCCGAAGGTTCCCGAGGTGATGCGGTTGGTGATGGAGTCGGTGAAGGGTGGTTCGGCGCTGTGCGTGCCGGGCAATCACGACGTCAAATTCATGCGGAAGGTTTGGGGCAAGAACGTTCAACTGACGCACGGCCTCGCGGAAACGGTCGCTCAATTTGAAGCGTATGAAGCCAACTATCGAGGCTTCACGCGGATGGCAGCAGAGTTCATCGACAGCCTCGTCAGCCATTACGTGCTCGACGATGGCCGCTTGGTCGTTGCTCACGCGGGGATGAAAGAGTCGATGCAAGGACGCGGCTCCGGCGCGGTGCGTGAGTTTGCGTTGTATGGCGAAACGACCGGCGAGACGGATGAGTTCGGCCTCCCTGTACGACACAATTGGGCGGCGGATTACCGCGGCTCAGCGATTGTCGTTTACGGACATACTCCGGTCCCGCAACCGGAGTGGATCAATCAGACCATCAACATCGACACCGGCTGCGTCTTCGGCGGCAAGCTGACCGCGTTGCGTTATCCAGAAAAAGAACTCGTCTCGGTTCCCGCGCGTCAGATGTATGCTGAGCCGCGTCGCCCGTTTTTGATTCCTGCCGAACAATCGCCGTCGTTGAACGCTCAGCAAGAGCTTGATGACCTGCTCGATTTGGCCGATGTCACCGGCAAACGAATCATCGGCACGCGGTTGCATCACAACATCACGATCCGCGAAGAGAACGCGACGGCGGCGCTCGAAGTCATGAGCCGCTTCGCCGCAAATCCGAAGTGGCTGATCTACTTGCCACCGACGATGTCGCCGTGTGAGACCAGTCGCGAACCGGGTCTGTTGGAACATCCTGCGGAAGCTCTTGCGTACTTTCAGCGTGAGGGAGTCAGTCGCGTCATCTGTGAAGAGAAACACATGGGCTCGCGCGCGGTCGTCATTGTCTGCCGCGATGAAGAAGCGGCCCAACGTCGGTTCGGTGTGATCGGCGAGGGAATCGGCATCTGCCTTTCGCGGACTGGTCGGCGATTTTTCGATGACAATGAACTCGAAGTCGCGTTCCTCGCACGCGTGCAAGCGTCGATCTCGACGGCTGGCTTTTGGAAAGAATTCAACACCGATTGGATTT
>CAIJTL010000787.1 GCA_903823545.1 uncultured Planctomycetaceae bacterium | reverse complement strand
GTGCTATTGCCCAGTCAGATGTCGATTGTTGAAGACTTCAGCCGTCGTTGGACGGACATTATCTGGTCGGCAAATCGTCGTGTTCGAGAGGGTTGGCGCGACGATCAAGCAAAGCTGATTTACTACGCGATCTTGTTTTCTTACGTCGCTTGGACCTTCGTGGCCGCCTTTGTCTTTAGCCAATATGGAACGCCAAAGTTGATGACGCTGATCATCGCGAACCTCAATAACTTGGCGATCGGTGTCACTGCATTTCATCTCTTGTGGGTGAACCGTACTCTTCTCCCCCCACCGTTGCGACCGCGTTGGTATCACCAGCTTGGTTTGTTGCTGTGCGGCGTGTTTTACCTCGGCTTGGCAGTGTTGGTTTTCATGACCAAGCAATGGCCGATGATTCAAGAAATGATCTGGGGCAAGGCGATCTAGCCGAACGTTAGACCATTGCAGAAAGAAGAAATGATGTCATCGAAACTCTTCGATCTTTCAGGCCGTGTGGCGATGATCTCCGGAGCGGCTCAAGGCTTGGGCCGTGCGATGTCGCTGGCCGTTGCGGAATTCGGAGCGGATGTCGTCCTCCTCGATTTGAACGAGGAGGGATTAACCAAAACCGCCGAAACAATTCGGTCACTCGGTCGTCGCGCGTTGCCAATCCGGTGCAATGTTTCTGAGCCGGAACAGATTCGAGCGATGTTCTCACAAGCGGATCGCGAATTCGGGCGAGTGGATTTCCTTGCCAACGTTGCCGGCGAAGGAATCCTCGGGAAGCCTGAGGAGATATCACTCGCAGATGTCGAGCAGACGTGGCGGAATCTCGTGCTGGGCCGCTTCTGCATGTGCCAAGAAGCGGGACGTCGTATGTTGGCGCAAGGCCGAGGGAGCATCGTCAACATCGGCTCGATCGCCAGTCAATCGGCACTTGGTCGGAGCCACATTGCTTACAGCATGGCGATGGGCGCGGTCATTCAAATGACTCGCGAACTGAGCACCGAATGGAGCAGCGCCGGCGTCCGAGTGAACTCAATCCTCCCCGCGCAGGTCGTGAACCCCAGCCTCGAAAAGCGAATGGCAGAAGACCCGAATCTAAAAACGAAATTCCTCTCCGGCATCCCCACCGGTCGCATGGGCCAACCGAGCGACATTCAAGGCTTGGCCGTCTTCCTCGCATCTGACGCGTCGAGCTGGATCACCGGAGCAATCATCCCCATGGACGGCGGCAATACCGCGATGAATGCTGGCGGGACGCGGCGGTATCCGAACCCCGTATGATGGCGATAGACTGGGCTTGTTGGTGCTGGTGAAAAGGGACGAGGTCATGAATGACATTGTGATGCAGATTCCCGGCGAGGTTTTGGCGTCGGCGAAGATCCCACGCTCGCAATTGGATGCCGAGCTAAAGAAGCAATTGGCGTTGCAGCTTTATCGAGTCGGCATGGTGTCCGGAGCGGGGGCATGTCGCATCGCCGAGGTTGGCAAGCTGGAGTTTCAGTACCTTTTGGGTGAGGCGGGCATTTGCCAGCAATACGACGTCGAGGACTTCCACGAAGATCAGGAGAATCTCCGAGCATGGCAGGCCAGCCGCTAGTTATCTCCAACACAACACCCATGATCAACTTCGCGGAAATTGGTCGTATGGATGTGTTGCAGCAATTGTTCGGAGAGATCGTGATCCCTCCGGCTGTCGCGGATGAATTGCATGAGAAACGAGATTTTTTTCCGGCGGTGACAGGCGCGATGGAGTTGCCTTTCATTCGCAATGTTGCGCCGAAGGATCGGTCGTTGGTTTCAACGTTGACCCTGGAACTTCATCTTGGCGAGGCGGAATGTCTCGCTTTAGCGATGGAGCAAACAACAGATTTGTTGCTTCTTCTTGATGAGCTTGGCGCACGGCGGGTGGCTCGGCATCGCAAACTAAATTTCACGGGCACGGTTGGGTGTTTGAACTTGGCAAAGACGCAAGATTTCATTCCAGCAATCGCCCCGGTCCTTCATGATTTACGAACTAAGGCTCGCTTCTGGCTAAGCGATCAAGTTGTCGAAGCCATTCTTCAACAGGCAGGTGAAAAAACTTTATGACGATCAACACGGATTCTCAGGAAAAACTCGCCCTGTATCGTCGGATGCAGGTCATCCGACTCACCGAAGAAGAGCTCGCTCGCTGTCATCAGCGCGGGTTGGTTCTGGGTGCGTGTCACACTTATGTTGGTGAGGAGGCGATTGCTCCGTCGGTTTGTGCACATTTGGGGCCGGATGATCCGGTCTTTAGTACGCATCGCGGACACGGGCACGCACTCGCGAAGGGGGCTCACCCGCGCGAGTTGATGGCCGAATTATTTGGTCGTGAGACCGGGTTGTCGCGAGGGCGCGGTGGGAGCATGCATTTGTTCTCACCTGAGATCGGCATGATGGGGACCAGCGGCATCGTGGGGCCGTGCATCTTGCAGGCGTGCGGTGGCGGATACAGTTCGAAGCTGATGCAGACCGGGCGTGTGGCGGTTGCGTTCTTCGGTGACGGAGCGGTCAACAACGGCGCGTTCCACGAAGGGCTGAACATGGCGGCGATCTGGAAGTTGCCGGTTCTGTTCATTTGCGAGAACAATCAGTTCGCGACCGAAATTCCGTTCGCTTATGCGAGCGGCAATCCGAGCGTCGGCAATCGCGGTGCGGCGTATGGTCTGCCCGGCTTTGAACTCGACGGCAACGACGCTTTGACGATTCACAAAGTAGCGGGCGAAGCTGTCGCACGTGCGAGAGCTGGAGGCGGGCCGACTCTTATCGAATGCAAAACCTATCGGACGCGGGCTCACGCGGAAGGGATGGGAGACTTCACGTATCGCACGCGCGAGGACGTCGATGCCTGGAAGCAGAAATGCCCGATCGCTCGCCTGCGGCAGCAATTGATCGCCGACAAGACCGCGACCGCTGCGGAACTCGATGCGATCGATGCGGAAGTGAAAGCGATGGTCGATGAGTCTCGTCAGTTCGCGGAGGCGAGTGCTTGGCCGAAAGCGGAAGACGCGACGCGACACGTCTACTGCGAACAGCCCTCGCCACCGCGAAGTAAGGTTCGAGACTTTGCTCCAGCCGCATCTCCCGAAACGCGTGAGATCACTTATACGCAGGCAACTCACGAAGCACTCTCGGAGGAGATGGCGAAGAACCCACGCATCTTCGTGATGGGTGAGGGGATCGGCGTTCGTGGCGGTAACTTCAAGACGACGGCGGGGCTGTTTGAAAAGTTCGGTCCTGTTCGACTCTGCGATACTCCGATCAGCGAACGTGGTTTTGTCGGGCTGGCCTGCGGAGCTGCGATGACGGGGACTCGGCCGGTGATCGACTTCATGTTTGCCGACTTCGTGCTGGATTCGGTCGGCGAGATCGTCAATCAAATCGCCAAGATGCAGTACATGAGCAGCGGGCGATTGAAGATGCCCGTGTTGCTGAGAGGTTGCATCGGCATCGGGCACTCGGCCGCGACGCATCACTCCGGAAGTTACTATGCGATGTATGGTCAAGTTCCCGGCTTGCGAGTGGTCGTTCCATCGAATCCATTCGACGCGAAGGGCTTGCTCAAGCGAGCCCTCAACTCCGATGACCCGGTGTTGTTCCTCGAACACCGCGAGTTGTTAACCGTCAAAGGGACCGTGCCGACTGAGGAGTACGAAATCGAATTCGGCAAAGCGGCAGTGGTACGAACCGGGAAAGACGTGACCGTCGTCGCGCTGGCTCGAATGGTCCATCAAACGCTTTCGGTTTGCGACGAATTGGAACGTGACGGCATCTCGGTCGAAGTGGTCGATCCACGCACCGTGTTGCCGCTCGACGTGGAAACGATTTTGAAATCCGTGGCGAAGACTGGGCGTTTGCTGATCGTCGATGAGCCCCCCGCTTCATGTGGTTTTGCAGGTGAGATCGCGGCTCAAGTCGCCGCTCACGGATTCAACGATCTCGACGCGCCGATCTACCGGCTTAACGGAGCGTTCGCGCCGACGCCGTACAGCCCGCCACTCGAAGGGGCCGTCGTCCCGTCGCCTCAGGCCATCGCCAAAACCATTCGCGAATTGATGGAGGAATAAGCATGGCTGTGGAAATCCGAGTGCCTCGTTTGGGCTGGTCGATGGAAGAAGGCACCTTTCTCGGCTGGCTGACGAAAGATGGCGACGCCGTGAAGTCCGGCGACGTTCTTTACGAACTTGAAGGAGAGAAGGCGACTCAAGAAATCGAATCGCTCGACGTCGGCGTGCTGCGTATTCCGGCGAACGCTCCTGCGGCGGGCAGTGTCGTGGCGGTCGGAGCGTTACTCGGATATCTCGTCGGCGACGGAGAGGCAATTCCGGAAACAAGCCCGACGCGCGAGCGAGGGGAGGCCGACACTAACCCGAAGCGCGAGCGAGGGCGAGCGATTCAAGAGACGATAAATCCAGAGACTATCGCGCCGAACTCTGAGCGTGGTGGAGCGCCCGCCCTCGCTCGCGCTTCGGGTTACGGTGACGAAGCTCAGAACGCATCCCCCGGAGTCATCTCGAGTCCGCGCGCACGACGCGTCGCGAAGGAACTCGGTGTCGATTGGACTCGGCTGCAAGGGTCAGGACGAAATGGCCGAGTTCGCGAGCAAGACGTTCG
>CAIJTL010000786.1 GCA_903823545.1 uncultured Planctomycetaceae bacterium | reverse complement strand
TGATGCCACTGCACCAAAGGCGAATATCAACCCAATGTTCCAGCGAGTGGCACATCCGAAGCGCTCGCAGGAACATCGGGCAAGATTTCACACGCCCGTTGGTGGATCAGAAAGCGTTGAGTGACGAGGGCTACCCGCGATATCAGACAGCAATTCATCCCGCCGAGCAGCCACTTCTGCGTCAAACGATGCAAGCACATCCAGTGCGCGGTCGCGAGATGTCACTAAGCCAATCACAAGATATTGCGAAATCGCAATGCCGTAACAAATCCAGCCCGCCGGGCCTTTGTTGAACACACAAACAATCGCAAACATCGGCGACGTCCGGCTGAGATGAATACAAAACACGCCCCACAACCACGCTCGCCAATTCTGCTGAACCTCTTTCACCATCGCTCTCGGACCTTTGCTTTTGACTTTTGGTGGCCCGGAATGAATTAATCGAAACAACTCCTGGTCCGGCATTCCTTCGATGCAGCCGATCGCCAGCATGAGGCGCAGTCCGAACAGCACTGCATCAACCAATGTCTCCAATCGATAGTTGATCTTATCTGTATGAAACAGAAGGTGTTCCATGTTGTGAGTGGCAATCATCAGCAACACAGAAGCACGGAACCACTGCGACAAATCCTTTTCTAGCTCTTCGCTGATGACCTCCACCCGCATCAAGTATTTCAAAATGACGCGAAAGATCGGGATCGCCACCAGCTTGATGACCAGCCGCATGATTGGCTTGGTCACCACTCGGATGAGTGGCAGTTCGAAGATCCATTGAACCAGATATCCCACAGCAGCTTGTTCCTTTTGCGAGTCCTTCGCGTCTGCCAGACTCTCAGAGGCTATCCGAGACGGCAGCATTCAACATAGTTTGAGTTCGCGGAGGGTGAGATGTCGGACACGAATCATACTGATGGATCGCAGAAACTTTCGGAACCTCCGCCTGACGCTTGCCGACCAGGATGCCCAGTTTGTGGTGGTGTGTTATTGGAGATCAGACACAAGCTGCAATGCTCGCAGTGCCATACCATTTGCGAGACCTGTTGCGAAGGTGGCCGAGGATAAGCGGAAGGACTGATGATGGAGCTTCGTGAATTTGCCGAACAGATACTGCGCAGCGAGTCACTCGACCTGAAACTGGCTCGCGCGGCAGAGCCATTAACCGACGAGTGTCCGGGAGAAGTTTGGCGCCCTGAGCAACCGGCTCGATCGCCGGAATTGCAGTTCGCTCCACGGCGTACCGCACCAGCGATGCCGAAGCCAGGTGCATTCAAAGATCCGTCAAAACGAGCCATCGCTCACCACATCATGGCTAATCATGAGCTACAAGCTCTGGAAGTGATGGCATGGGTTTTGGTGGCTTTTCCGAATGCGCCAAACGAGTTCCGCAAAGGCATGGTGGCGGTTATGGCGGACGAGCAACGGCATACTCGGATGCATTTGGAGCGTGCGGCGACTTTGGGGTTGCCGTTCGGGTCTTTGAAGGTCAACTGTTACATCTGGAAGAAGTCGCAGCAGTTTGAAAGCGTCTTAGACTATCTGGCCGGGCTGCCGCTGGTCTTTGAGGGAGCGAATCTCGATCACTCATTGGAGTTTGCAGATGCATTTGAGCAAGCGGGTGACCTGCGGAGCGCCGCGCTGATGCGAACGATTCATCGCGACGAGATTCACCATGTGGCGTTTGGACTGGAATGGCTAAGGCGATTGAAGTCGCCCGATCAATCCGATTGGGATGCTTTTCAATCGCATTTGAAGTGGCCGTTACGAGCAGAAAAAGCTCGTGGTGACGTCTTTCAACGAGAGGCACGTCGAGCTGCTGGGATGACCGAAGAGTTCATTAGTCAGTTGGAAGCGGCGGGGGTCGCGGAATCTGACGGAGACAAGCCATGATTATAAGTCGTAGTGAAGCGTTGGGGCTCGGGACCGCGATTGGCCTCGCGATTCTTGGAATCAATCTGTTCCTCGGAGAGAATGAGACTGAAGCTCAAGCACCCGCTCCGAAGCCATCGAACCGCAATTCAGGAGTCGCTGGGAAAAAGAAGGAGCAAGCTCCAGTTACTGAAACAAATGTCGCGACCGAGGCAAACAAATCAAAAGCAGAATCTGCCGTGAAGTCAGGTTCCTCGAGCCCTCTCTTAAAAACTCCGGTTGGCGAGATTGCCGTTTTTCCAGCGGACAATCCGTGGAACCATGACATCTCGCGCTTGCCGGTTCACAAGAATTCGCGCGATTACATCCGGTCGATCGGCGAAGATAAGCCGCTGTTTCCTTGCTTTGGAGCGGATTATCGCGGGGCTCCCAACGGGATTCCTTATGAGTTTGTGTCGGCTGATCACCCAAAGCAAAAGGTTGAATTTGAATACGCTGGTGAAAGCGATCCAGGGCCGTATCCCATCTCGATGAACCCGAAGATCGAAGGTGGTCCGAATGCTGATCCCGACAGTGATCGGCACGTGATCTTGATTGATGCTCAGAACAAGCTCTTGTACGAACTGTTTCAGGTCATGCCGAATGGCCCTGGAAAATGGAAAGCGGGAAGCGGTGCGATCTTTGACCTCAGCTCGAACAAGCTGCGACCGCTTGGTTGGACGTCGGCAGACGCTGCCGGACTACCTATCTTTCCGGGACTAGTCCGCTACGACGAAGTCATGGTGCAAAAAGAGATTCGTCACGCATTGCGTTTCACGGTTCGTCGATCGCAGCACGCTTACATTCTTCCAGCCACGCATTTTGCGAGTCAGTCACGCGATCCAAAGCTGCCTCCCATGGGGCTGCGAGTTCGATTACGTGCCGACTACGACCTCAGCAAGTTTCCGCCACCAGCGAAGGTAATCCTGACTGCGTTGAAGAGCTACGGCATGTTCCTCGCCGACAACGGCAGCGACTGGTTCATCACCGGCGAGCCCGATAACCGCTGGAACGACGATGAACTTCACGCCATCAAGAAAATCAAAGGACGCGATCTGGAATGCGTCGAAACCGGACCTCTGCAAACGGAGTGAGTTCTGAAGCCGAAATGTGGTTGAGTCTTGGTAATGAGTTTCATGACGTGGAGCACCTTCTTCTACCTTCTACGTGCTCGGTTTAGCCACGATGAGTTTTGTGGCCGAGCTAAAGCGTCGCGCGCGTGATTTTGGTGTCGCCCCTATTTTCCCCTGACGATCTCCATAGACTGTTGCGACTACTCGTGCCATCAAAATATCGCTCCGCGTTTTGAAGAGCTTTGCCATGAAACTCCTGTCATTGATCGGAATCCCATTCGGAATCGGCGCGGCCAGTGGAATGCTCGCGGCACTCTGCGGAGTTGGTGGCGGGGTGATCATGGTCCCCGCCTTCGTCATGTTGCTTGGGCTTGATCAAAAGACCGCGACCGCCACTTCAATGGCGGTCATAGTCCCGACAGCGATCGCGGCGACGAGTCAGCACATTAAGAACGGTCTGGTTGATTGGAAGATAGCACTGGCGACGGCGGTTGCGGCGACCCTCACGAGTTATTTTGTTGCGGACACGATCAAGGCTTATCGCAACGAAACACTGACTCGCATTTTTGCGGTCGCGATTATCGTTTTTGGCGTGATCATGCTTGTGTCACCGACTCAGAAATCGAAGGCTGCTCCGGCGGAGGCTGATGTCGCGCCGGGCGTTTCAGATCAAGGTGGCTCAAAACTTGATGGCCAATAGGCAAACATTGGGTAGGCAGTGAATTTGTGGTGAGCCACATCGACAATTCATTTCTCAGAACGAGCTTCACCTGCCGCAAACAATGTCGTTTCTTGACGGGGCAGGCGACCGTAACTACAAGGTTACGACACGTTGGCTCGCAGAAGCGATTGGTTCGCTTGAGCAGCATCAACGCCCCTACTGCCGAGGAACACAGCAATCGAAAAGTCGCAGAGGATCAACGAACAGATTCGCATTACCCCAGTGCGGGTTGTCGACCAAAACGGTCACATGGTTGGAGTGATCCCGACCTCGGACGCTCTCCGGCTGTCGCTCGAAGCGGGCTTGGATTTGGTCGAAGTCAGTCCTAATGAGCGGCCTCCTGTCTGCCGTATCATGGATTTTGGCAAATTCAAATACGAGCAGAAAAAGAAGCACGCTGCTAATACTAAAACGCACCAAACAGTGCTCAAGGAAGTTCGGCTCCGCCCCAAAACGGGGACTCACGATATTGAATTCAAGATCAAGCAGGCTCGCTCGTTCTTGGAACATAAAGACAAAGTGAAGGTCAATGTCGTGTTTCGTGGGCGTGAAAACGCTCACCATGATCGAGGCCGTGATGTGCTGGCCCAGTTTGTTGCTGGCTTAGAAGACATTGCAAAAGTTGAGCAAGCTTGCAAAATGGATGGGGCCAAGCAAATGTCGGTCGTGTTGGCACCAAAAGTTTGAGGTTCCAGCCATTTTCGCCGTAGCTTGGTATTTTCTCGAACTGGTTTTGAAAACCGGCTCATGAAGAGTCCAGGATCAGTGGAAACGTTTGGAGTCGGTCTCTATAGTGCCCCGCTCTTTCGACGATGCTGCCACGGCGGCGGCGTTGATAATCAGAATTTATGGCCCTCGCCTTACGAGACCATCATGCCTAAGCAGAAGACGCATAAGGGAATTAAGAAACGCTTTACGGTGACCGCCTCAGGAAAGGCGAAACACCGGAAGGCATTCCGCGGCCACTTGCTCAGCGGCAAGTCCGGCAAGCGAAAACGTAACCTTCGGCAGGACGGTGTTCTGGAAAATTACCAGGCGAAGACCGTGCTCGAAGCGTTGCGTCCTATCCTGTAGTTGATATTCAGTGCTGCGGGCGGTGCCCCGCTTTGCTCCGTCGAACCAAGTTGTTCGGCTCATGAAGGTGAAGAAGGTCAGTCATGCGTATTAAGTCGGGTTCTATCCGCCATCGCAAGAAGAAACGCATTTTCAAAGAGGCAGAAGGCCGCGTTGGTGGTCGTGGTCGTCTTTGGCGGACAGTGATTGAGCACGTCGTTAAGGGACGTGTCTATGCCTACAACGATCGTCGTTTGAAGAAGCGAGATCTGCGGGCGTTGTGGATCACTCGCTTGAATGCGGCAGTCACCATGCGTGGTGTGTCTTATTCGCGATTCATTCATGGTTTGAAATTGGCCAATATCGAATTGAATCGTCGTACTTTGAGTGAGTTGGCGATTCGCGAACCGCAAATTTTCGACGAGATTGTCGCGGTCGTTAAGGGAGCGCTCGCTGCAGCGGCCTGATTTAGAAAAGTTCCGCAATGAGCGCACGACAGCTCGTTACGGGGAGTCATAAGGGCGAAACCTGCATTGAGCACATAACGGCTCAACGCGAGTTTCGCCCTTCGTCATTGGTGCGTAAAACAACCAACGTTGCCAGAAATTCGCGACCTAGGAACAGCGTATGGAACCGCTTCAACAGTTTGAGCAGTTTGAAGCAGCGGCGCTTGCCGCATTGGCGAATGCAAAAGATGCGGCGTCTGTTGAAGCAGCACGTGTCGAGTTTCTCGGAAAAAAAAGCGGTCGAATCAAAGAATTACAGGATCTTCTTGGTAAAGCGACGTCGGAACAGCGGCCTACATTTGGTGCCAAGTTTAACGAGGTGCGGCAGCGAGTGACTGCCGCACTCGAAGCGCGACAGCTGGAGCTAGCAAAACCAAAAGCATCGCTCACTGGTTTCGATATCAGCCTACCAGGCGAACCAGTTCGTCTTGGGCGACGCCACCCGCTCACACAGACAATGGATGAATTCAAGAACATCATCGGACGAATGGGCTTCACTGTCGCAAATGGGCCAGAACTTGAAGACGAGCATCACAACTTCGAAGCGTTAAACATTCCGCTCGATCATCCGGCTCGCGATCCGCTGGAGAACTTCTACCTTGCGACGGCAACAGCGACTGCTGGCGGACCGGTGCTGCTCCGAAGTCAAACTTCTACCGTTCAGATTCGTGTAATGGAAAAAACGAAGCCGCCGATTCGGATCGTTTCTTTGGGGCGTGTCTATCGGCCCGACACGATCGACGCGACACACTCGTGCATGTTCCATCAAATGGAAGGGTTAATGATTGATACCAGCGTTACGATGGCTCAACTCAAGACAACATTGCGATTGTTCGCAACCGCGTACCTGGGCCGTGACGTAACAATTCGCTTTCGTCCGTCGTTCTTTCCCTTCACGGAACCTTCTGTAGAAGTGGATATGAGTTGGGGCCAAGGCTGGATGGAAATCGGTGGTGCTGGGATGGTCGATCCGAGCGTTCTGCGAGCGGTTGGCTACGATCCAGATGAAGTCACCGGTTTTGCATTTGGCTTCGGTATCGAGAGATTCGCCATGCGACGTTATGGAATTACTGATATCCGCCGTTTTACCGAGAACGACGTTCGATTTCTCAGCCAGTTCTAATTGAGCATTGAGCCCTCATGACTCTACTGGATTCGGTTGCAGACACTCGAACAACTTATCGACAGATGCCGTTTGTGAGTTCGGGTTCAACATCTTTTTTTCGAGCCCGACAGGATCAATCGATGTCCACTCCGATTCAAGTAAAGTCCATCGATCACGTGACGTTAGTTGTGAAAAACCTCGAGCGTTCTCGGGAGTTCTATGTCGATGGACTGGGAATGACGGAAGTGCCGCGTCCTTCGTTCTCATTTCCTGGTTCGTGGTTTCAGGCCGGCGCGACTCAGATCCATTTGATTCAAGAACATGTCGGCACTCCGCCGGCAGGTAATCCCTTACCGGAGCAATTCCGGACCTCTCGTTCACAGCATTTCGCGTTTGTGGTTGATAACGCGGAGGCAGCGTTCGCGAGAGCCCAAGAACTCGGAATGAAGGTCGTTTCACCACCTAAGTCGCGACCTGATGGTTTTGTGCAAGTCTTTCTGAATGACCCTGATGGCCATGTCGTTGAGCTGTGTTCGTCAAGCAAGTGATGCAGGCTGGGTATTGCAGCCTGAATTAGCCAGGCGAGAAATTCGCGGAGAATAATCCGTTGGGTCGGCGCATCATTTGTCGCACACATCGCTGTTCACAGGATGACGTTTCTTTCGCCTCATGTTCGTGACGGCGAAGAATTGCAAATCACCGTTTAGTGCTCAGGAGGCAGGCCATGTTGAAGCTTTGGAACTGTGTGTTGGCGTTGAGTATTTCTGCGATGTTGCTTTCTCCGGCGATGGCTGAGGATGCCAAGCCAAAGAAGCCGAGAGCAGGGGCTGCACGAAAAGAGCAACCTGCCGTGCAACTGCCCAAAGAAATTGAACTGACCGATGAGCAAAAGCCAAAGATTGCTGAACTCGAAAAAGAGTTTGCCCCCAAAATGAAGGAGCTTCGTGAAAAGCTCGACAAGGTGCTGACCGACGAGCAAAAGAAAGCTCGGGCTGAGGTCAATAAAGAAGCTCGCACAAGCGGCAAGAAGCGCAAAGAGCTACAGCAGGCCATTAAGGATGCGACGAAAGCAACAGAAGAACAACAAAAACAAATCGACGAAGTTGAAAAGAAGATTGTCGAACTGCGTCAGCAAATTCGTGAAAAGGTCGAACCGATTTTGACTGAGGAGCAAAAGACAAAGCTTCCTCCGAAGCCGGGTGAAAAAAAGAAGAAAGCCAAAGAAAAGAAGAACGCCTAACTTAGTCAGGATTTGCTGGACAAGTTCCGGCTGTCACCGATGTGAAATCGGCATGAGATCGAAATTCTCAACATCCAAAGCTCGGCATTATCGCAATGCCGAGCTTTGCTGTTTCAAGGTTGATATCAGCCACGGTCCCTCAGTCTATTCAGCACAAATTGCCGTTGTCTGATTTTTGGCGACGTGACTATAAACCGCGACGTTCGGTGAGAGGCCGTGCGAGAGGCTCGTGCGGTGACTGATTTCATAACACGCATCAAGCAGGGAGGCTCAGCGTGAAGACATTGTTGATCGTTGGTGTGGAGACTGTTGTCGGAGCAAACTTGGCAGCATCGTGGTCAGATCGGGCAAGAGTCATCGGTCTTTCTGCGGGACCAGAAATCAATATATCCGGCTGTGAAATGGGAACATGCGAACGAGCGTCGGCTGATGTTGTTCGACGGTGGCTGAATCAGACACAAGCAACTCATGTGGTCTACTGCGGTGTTGCTTCACGCTCATCATGGGAACCAACCGCAAAGACGATGGAAGATCCAGCGGCGAGTATTTGGGCGAATGGAGCAGCCGAAGCGGGGGCTCACTTTACTCTGATCTCTTCCGATGCGGTCTTTAGTGGACCGTGGATGTTTCACGAAGAGAACTCCAAGTCGCTCTGCGCAAGCAAGAATGCGGATGCGATTCGTGAATGCGAAGAAGAGGTGAGCGAATCCTGCCCGAAGTCATTGATCGTGCGGACGAACGCCTTTGGCTGGAGTCCCGTTGGATTAAATGGAGGTTGGCTCGAAGCCTTGTTGACTTCTTTGGAGAACAACGACTCTGCTGACATCGATCCAATCAGTCATGCGACACCAATCCTAGCGACAGATTTAGCAGACTGCCTGGAAGCGGCGTTGGAAGACGAACTCGTTGGTGTTTACCACATCGCTGGTGCCGAACGAATTAGTCCGCATCAGTTTGCCACACAATTAGCGAGTGCGTTTGAACTCAGCGCTCCACAGTCACGAACGGTTAGTGAACTTGCTGCGCGACCTCTGGGATTTGGTCGTGGCGAAACCTCATTACAGACTCGCCTATTCCGCAAAGAGTATGACTGCTCAATGCCGCTCGTCAGTGAGGGAATCGCTCGACTCGTTGAACAGCAAGCGGCTGGGTTCAGATCTCGCCTGCTGGGCGAAGGGGTCTTTGTGAGCAAGGCTGCCTAACGGTATTCATCGAGAATGTAGTTCATAGGCCGTAGTTCGGGTCGCCAGGCCCGAACTACGGCTGCGCAATGCATTGTCCTCCGCATACAGTCATCGCGGTTGCAATCGAAGTGGGACTTCGAGGCCGTGACGTTCCATGAGCGCGGCGTTGCCGAGGATGTCGTTCGTCAGGCCGCTCGCACGGAGTTGTCCGCCGTCGAGCAGTAAAACGCGATGGCAGAGTTCGACAACCACGTCTAAGTCATGTGTGGCAACAATTTGGCTTCCCGGAAACTTCTTGAGGATGCCAATGAGAGTGCGCCTCGCTCTGGGATCGAGGCTGCTAAATGGTTCATCCAAGGCGAGGATGCTCGGTTGGCAGGCGAAGACGCCAGCCAAGCAGACTCGCTTTCGTTCGCCCAAACTAAGACGCATCGTGCTGCGCGACTCGTAACCTGACAATCCGACCGCCAACAAACTTTCCTGCACGCGTCGACGAACTTCATCGTCTGGCAAATTCAAATTGAGTGGTCCAAACGCGACATCCTCAAACACCGTTGGGCAAAAAAGTTGATCGTCGGGGTCTTGAAACAAGAATCCGACACGACGACGCACATCGGGCAGCGACGCACGTGTCACCGGAATGTCGTCGATCCAAGTGTTCGTTTCACTTTCGGAAAGTCGAGTTGGCAACAGGCCGTTGAGATGTTGCAGCAAAGTTGATTTGCCAGCACCACTTGGCCCAACCAAGCCCACGATTTCACCCGAAGCGATTGAGAAGCTGACGTCATTCAACGTCAGCGCGCTCCCCGGATATCGAAAAGAAAGACGATCGACTCGAACGGCGTTTGCTGCGGTCATCGCTGATCCTTTTGGCGTTGTTCCAACCAGCGAGTCTCACCTTGCCAACCGCGAGCCATCATGGCGCCGTGAACTCGATCGGCTCGATCGAGCGCGCGGATCAACAAGCGGCCCAACATCTGCGCCCCTTGCTGCCACTGTTCCCATAAACTTGGCTTGCGAAACAAGCGAACTTGCCGAGCGGTTCGCATGCGATCGAGTTCATCCCACAGCACAAATAGGAAGCGATACATCAGCGCCAAGATCGCCAAAAAGACGCTCGGAAGTCGTAGTCGACGAAGAGTGGCCAACAATTGATCAAACGGCATGACATTGACGAGCCACAGTGCGGTCGTGAACGACAGCGTTCCTCGGCAGATGATCGTGGCCGACATCAACCAGCCCGCGCGGCATCCTTGCGATAGCGGCAGCGACAACGCCATCAAAAATAATGGCGGCCAAAAGAAGAACAATCTGCGAGCAACAAACGCCAACGGAATGCGAGCGAGGCTGTGAACGAAAAAAATCGCGCACGCGATTAACCCCAGCAACGGTCCGTGAGTAATCGGCGCGCATGTCGCAGCGAGGATCAATCCCATTGCGACGTACAGCTTCACGAGCGGTGGCCATCGATGACACGTCGATTGATCACGACCGAAGCGATCGAGGTAATCACTCACCGGCGACCTCACTGGTCATGGCCGCTGTTCCGCTCGGCAACGCTTTGCCCAACAACAACGCAAGTCCGAAGACGGCCAACGTTCCGCCGATTCCGGCGATCGAAACGGCGATTGCCTGCCAACTCGCCAGCGGCACCGGAACTTTGTCATAGTCTTCAAACAGGCCCGGCACGCTTGGGGTGAGGTTGAACTCAGTGATGTTGAGCTTACTCAGCACGGCTTCAAGTCCGTCATCGAAACTCGAAGCGAACGGCGAGAGGAACGCGGCGATCGCAAGAGCAATGACAAGTCCCGCCGCGAGCGTTCGTGTGATTGACGTCGCGACTGTCGGACCGGAACTCTTGCCCGTCTCTGGTAGTAGATCACCCTTATGCAGAAGACGGACAGAAGTGCCCGCCCTACAAATAAGCTCCGGTCGTTGATTGAGCACGAAGCTAATGGCGACGCCGGTGATCAACGCCTCGCCGACGCCAATCAGCGAATGAAAGCTGACCATCCACGCGAAGACTTTCGAGAAGTCGATTTCACCGGCGGGCCACGACAAACGAAATTCGAAACAGAACAACGCGGCGGCGGCCATCACGCTGCACCATGCAGAGACGACTGAGCCAACCACGATCCCTTTGTGACTGTCACCGACAAACCGTTGGACTAAGAGACGAACGGCGTGTCCGCCCCACGCTCCGATCACTGCCATGTGCAACACGTTCGCGCCGAAGGCAAACAAACCGCCGTCAGAAAACAGCGCCCATTGCACAAACAGCACGAGCGTCATGGCGATGCAGCCCGCCCACGGTCCTACGACAGTGGTGGCGAGTACTCCTCCCAACAGATGCCCCGACACGGGAGCACCGATCGGAAAGTTGACCATTTGCCCGGCGAATACCAACGCGGCCATCATGCCGGTGAGCGGAATCGTCCGGTCGCCGACGGACTCTTTGAGGCGATGGAGACTGTATGCGACCGCGCTCAGCGACAACGCTCCGGTCGCCATGCAAACGGCTGGGCTTAATACGCCATCTTGAATGTGCATAAGACTTCCTGCAGTGAACTACCCGCTGTGATGCGACCGACTTGTGTATGACCACTAGACCGCACCGGCGAGCCGCCTGTGCTAGGTTTTGAACCTGGCTCGAAAAATCGCTGATATCCGACTTTGCGGCGGGATTCTGCCAGAAGCGCTAGGCTCCCCGCAATTTCGCAGCGGTTGGGCTTTTCAAAAGGAGCCAAACGGAGTCAATTGATACCGTTCAACCGGAACAGTTTCGACATTTGAGACCTTGCCGAACACTAATCGCACGATCGTTTCGATTTACTAGACCTCGCCGAGAGACCCATTTGTGGCAGAATCAGTCATCACCGAACCGCACCGATCGACGAGTTCGTCTACATCAATGCTGAGCGACCGAGTCAAGGCGTTGCAGTTGCCGACGCATCAAGAATCCCGCCATGCCGCTTCAGAGTTGCTTGCGTGGTTGTTGTGCTTGGTCTTGGCGAGCTTCGGAGGTTGGCTGGCGTGGGACAAATGGGGTTCTGCCGGAGTCGTGAAACCGGATCTCAAGGCGGCCAGGAAGCCATTGACCAATTCAAACGAAGCGGAATCGAAAAACGACAGCGCTGGTCGTAAAGATCCGTCATCAAGCAGTGCGGCGGAAATCTCGAAAGACGGACTCGTGCATACCGACAGCGGCTACATCATTCCGGCCCATCAGATTTTGGTGAGTCCGAAGGTGACCGGCATGGTCATGACACTCAATCTTGAAGAAGGGTTGCGCGTTAAAAAAGGTGACGTGCTCGCGGTGTTGGAAACCACTGACTACGACGCCGACTTGCGGCGCGCTCAAGCGATGTTGAGCTTATCGCAAAAGCGATTAGAAGAACTCGAACAAGGGACTCGACCCGAAGAAATCAAACAAGCAGAATCCGAATTGGCAGAGACTCAGGCCAATCTCAGTGATCTTGAGCGGACCTACAAACGAAACAAAGACCTCTTCGCGAAGAAGGGGGTTACCGAACAAGAACTGCAAAGCTCGGAGTCAAATTTCATCGCCATGCAACGACGGCTCGCAAGACTGAATGCAACGCTGGCCCTGCTTCGCGAAGGACCACGGATCGAACGGATCGAGCAAGCGCGGGCCGAAGTTCGTCAATCCGACGCGGATGTGTCAAAGGCGCAATGGCGACTGAATAACTGCACGATTCGCGCGCCGATCAGTGGCACGATCCTGAAGAAAAACGCCGAAGAGGGAAACATCGTCAATCCGGTCGCCTTCAATGGCTCCTACAGCTTGTGCGATATGGCGGATCTCTCCGACTTAGAGGTTGATCTGTCCGTGCAAGAATCCAACATCGCGAAGGTCTCGCAGTTCCAACGTTGCAAAGTACAACCAGAGGCGTTCAAAGATCGGAGCTATCCTGCGTACGTGTCGCGATTGATGCCGATCGCCGATCGCTCGAAGGGGGCGATTCCCGTACGTGTCAAAGTGCAAGTCCCTGCCGCCGAAGAGGGAGTCTTTCTGAAACCAGAAATGCGGGTGACTGTTTGGTTCTACGGCGACAAGATTGACCCGGCCACACTGGCGAAACGCAGCCATTCCAACGAATCTTCCACTGAAACTCTCGAACTGAAGTGATTCGTTCGCGGCTTTCTGACTCAGTCATCCTGCCAGAAAAAGTGCAGCCCGGCATGCTAAAGATTTCTGACGCAGGAGTGCTTTAATCGGACTTTCCTTCAGGAGGACATTCCATGATCCGCCCATTTCATCGTTCATTGGTCGCGGGGATTTCGTTGGCATTGGTGCTCACGTTGGTGGGCGGTGGCCAATCACAAGAGAAGTCTCCAGAGAAGCAAGACAAGTCGACAAAGCCAGCCAAGCTCAGTCGTGACGAGTTAGAAAAGGCGTTCGCAGAGCGTCTGTCGGGAGCTGTGCTCATCGGCAACTTTTCGGTCGTTGGAAAAGAGAAGCCAGCCAGCCCGGAACGTTATGAACTCAAGAAAGTTTCAAAGGTCCAAGGTGACTTCTGGCAGTTTGAAGCGCGTATCAAGTACGGTCAGACCGACGTCACGGTTCCGCTGGTTCTGAAAGTCGTCTGGGCCGAAGACACCCCAATGATCACGCTGACCGATGCCACGCTTCCCGGTTTAGGAGCAGGGTTCAGCACGCGAGTGCTCTTTGATAACGATCGCTATGCCGGCACTTGGCAGCACGGAAAAGTCGGCGGCCACATGTGGGGAACGATTGAAAAAGCAGCCGAGAAAGAGGCACCGAAAGACGAGAAGAAATCAGGAAGTAAGTGAAGCTATTTCAATGCCGTGCCGCAGCGGTTTTCCCGCAGTTACTACATCCAGCCTTTATGCCATGCATGAGTACAAGAAACGCGTCCGATTGTTGGCCGAACGATATGGCGCAAATCTTGGCTATGCGCATGATGGAGGTCTCACTGTAACGAGCGTAAATGGCCGGATTGATTTTACATCGACATCAAAGCGGGACATGAAATGCACGGTCACGACATCGACGTACGGCGTTACATTCACGGTCCCTAAATTGTTCGTTTTCGACATCATTCGCCGATTTACTACTGGTCGTCCCATCGATGAATACAAGCCAAATGGCTTGCCACTGACCTTGCAAGAGTACATCAATGAGGAACATGCAGAATCGTGTATCGCCGAATTGAAAAAATGCGTCGTCGCAGGAACTGCCGTAAACCGAGAACTCGGCGGAAACCACTATAATGCCGAGTATTTTGATGGAATACTGGTCCTGTTTGACATCTTCACCGGTGCGCCTGCCAATGTCATAGAATTCGCAAAAAACACATTCGCGGGATAACAACGA
>CAIJTL010000785.1 GCA_903823545.1 uncultured Planctomycetaceae bacterium | reverse complement strand
GTTTCCGTACCGCCGTTGGCGGAGCAGCGGCGGATTGTGGGGAAGCTGGAGTTGCTGTTGGGGAAGGTGTCGTCGAGCCAGCAGCATCTGTCGCGGGTTCCGGGTCTGCTGAAACGCTTCCGCCAATCCGTCCTCGCCGCCGCCTGCTCCGGCAAACTCACCGCCGACTGGCGAGAGCACAACCCGACTGACGATGCCGAATCCGATTTCAATCCCGACTACGAAGTGCCTGCGATCCCAGATGCTTGGAAATGGCATCAGATTCAAGAGATTGGTGATGTGAAAAGCGGGAAGCGACTTCCCAAAGGGCGAGAACTTGTCAGCGAGGATACGGGCCATCTCTACCTGCGTGCGGGAAACTTGAAAGACGGAACTGTGCGATGCGACGGACTGCTATTCGTGCCGACAGACGTCTGGCCCAAGATCAAAAATTACACCGTCGTTGGCGGTGACGTTTACATCACGATTGTTGGTGCGTGCATCGGCGATGCGGGAGTCATCCCCGAACATCTTTCTGGTGCGAACCTGACCGAGAACGCTGCGAAGATTTGCAATCTCCGGGGGATCACTTCGCATTTCCTTTCAAATTGGCTTCGATCGCAACACTGCTAAACGATCATTCAGCAAAACATCCTTTCTGCCGCACAAGGAAAGCTCGCACTGTTTCGCATTCAGCAACTTCCCGTGCCACTCCCCCCGCTGTCCGAGCAACAAGAAATCGTGCGTCGAGTCGAAAAGCTGTTCGCGTTCGCGGACCAGATCGAGGCCCGGCTGAAGCAGGCGCAAGCGCACGTCGACCGCCTCACGCAGTCGCTCCTGGCCAAAGCCTTCCGAGGCGAACTCGTCCCCACCGAACACACCCTCGCCACCGCCGCAGGCCGCAACTACGAACCCGCCAGCGAGTTGCTCGAACGGATTCGAACACCACCAATCAGCGATGCGCCGGCAACGACGCCCCGACGTCACAAAGCGTCTTCGTCCCGCAGGGACACCCGATAATAGCCCACCGATTCATCGGTGGGACACGCAACGCGAAAACCAATCGAGTCCCGTCAGGGACGAAAGAAGTTCGCCATCGTCGCGTGAACACGCATCACCAGCCGACGCGCGATGCGGAGCGACATCTTTCGCCCCTCCGGGGCTTCTCGGAATAATGGCCCTCCAACCCACCGATGAATCGGTGGGCTATGGTGGCAATGTCCCTGGCGGGACAAAGTCGCAAGCGCACGTCGACCGCCTCGCGCAGTCGCTGCTAGCCAAATCCTTCCGAGGCGAACTCGCCCTCACCGAACACCCTCGCGCCTCCAATACGACGACCGTCCGCCGTCAAATTCAATCGCGGGATGATCCAACTAACCATCGGTCGCCATCGAAGGGACGGCTGACGCTTCAGCCCCCGGTTTGTGTACATGGAGTTAGGCATCGGGCTGGTGCGATCATTTCATACGAATCACCGAAAATGGCTGTGATTAACGACATTCGTCACGCGGAGCGGTGCGGCTACGTAGCCATCGCGCTCCCACGTGATGAGCCGGATTCTGCCAAAAGTCGCAGTTATTATTTGTGATCCGAATCACGAGCGCCTGTTGACAACATTACCGTCTCTGCCACAGCCCTCGATGAATAGGCAATCCAGCGAGACGGCGGGAGCGTTCAAAGCCGGTGGTGTAGTCAAGGTCGTGAGCGGCGGGGCGTTCTTCGGGAGTCGGTTGTTTTGCGAAGAGCGGATGATGGTCCATGAGGGCCGCGACGATTTCGAAGTAGTCGGCCACGTCGGTCCACATATGCAAGAAGCCGTTCGGCTGAAGGACGCGAGCGACTCGGTCGGCAAAAAGATCGGTGAAGAGGCGGCGGCGGCGATGCTTGCGCTTCCACCACGGGTCGGGAAAGTAAACGTGAACAGCCGCCAGCGACGCTGCACGAATTCGTTTATCGAGAAGGTAATTCACGTCACCGCCGATGACACGTGCGTTTGGCTGCTCACGCTTCAGGAGTCGTTTCGCTCCGCGGCGAGCTTCGTGAAAATCGACCTCGGCTCCGATGAAATTCGTTTCAGGGCGAGTCGTGCTCGCGCTGAAAAGAAACATTCCTCGGCCACAGCCAACGTCGAGTTCGACCGGCTTAGTTGCCTCACCAGGCGACGTTGGTGCGGCGAACAACTTCGACCAATCGAGACATTCGTCTTCGGCGAGGTACGGCCCGAGGTCATCGAAGACGAGAAAGTATGGTCGAAAATCAGGTGCATCCAACGACATGACCTCTCCGGAATCAGCCTATTGTTGTTTTGGCAAGATTCTACGTAGCCATCACGCTCAGCGTGATGAGCCGAGTGCTCTACAAGGCGTTGGCAAGCAATCGGCTCGTCACGCGGAGCGTGGCGGCTACGTAGCTGCGGCTTAAGCCGCATTAGATATTACGCCGGGTCTGCTTCGCCTGCGGCCGGGTCACGGTGGATTGGCACGCCGATCATATCGCCGCTGAAGACCATCTTCCCTTCCACGAATCCCTGGAAGCTGTATTCGGCAAGACGATTTTTCCGCAGCTTCGTGAGCTGCGCAACGAGGACCAAGCGACAGCCTGGATAAACCGGAGCACGGAAACGAACTTCGTTCATGCCACCGAATCCGAGGTAATCGCCGCCAAGAATTTTGTACTTGCGTGCGAGGAATCCCGCGAGTTGTGCGGCGCATTCGCACAGAACAATCCCTGGCATCAGCGGGTAATCGGGCATGTGACCACGAATCCAAAACTCGTCGTGTGTGACATCTTTGAAGCCGACGATCAACCACGATTCCGTATCGACGTGGACCACGCCGGAGAGTTGCTCCATCTCGTAGCGTTGCGGATTGACCTTGCGAACTTCTTCGAGGTCGAACATTGGTTGATCAAAATTAAACTGCGAGTAATCGCACAGCGGTTGTGGCATGAGCTTGAAACTTTATGAGGTTTATTCTTCGAGCAAATTTCGAATTTGGGTAAGT
>CAIJTL010000784.1 GCA_903823545.1 uncultured Planctomycetaceae bacterium | reverse complement strand
GCTCGCATGGTGCCAAGGGCTTCTACAAGACCGGTAAACATGTCAGTTACTATGCCTCGCATATTCTTTAACAAGCGTTTGGTATGCTGGACGGTATCAGTCCCCGGACCGTTCTTGCTCACCGTGTTGTCTAGGACTGACGCCGCCCGGCTCACCCAAGAATCTCTTTTCGTGCTGAATCTTGTCGTCTAAGCGTCGTCGGTTTCCGAGTGATCGGTTTGTGGCTCTGAATTCGGTTCGGTGTGAGGCAGGGAGATCGGCCCGCCCCTATCAGTCGCCAGGCTTGGTTGGCCTCGACGCCACCAACGCATCACGGATTCGTTCCACAACGCTCTGGCCGGTGCGGCAAACGCGAACCAGCAAAACAACAGCGGAGCGGACATCTGTGGCATCACGAAGATCACCGCCAACGCACACAGTAATTGAATCAAATGCTGCCGGTTACGTCGGCCTCGTACGAGCTGGTTGAAGAGATGCACGTAACGAATCCGCGAAACCATTAACCCAGCAACGGCTAATGTGATCCACGGCAGCATCGTCACCGTGACTGGGTCAAGCCAATCTGCGAATCGCTCCCACCAGAAATTCTTGCCAGTGTCCTCAAGTCGCTTCAGGCCAAAAACCATGATAGGAAACGAGGCGACCGTTCCTGCTGCTGCCGGTGACGGAAGCCCGCTGAAAAAGGCATGAGAATCATCTTCGTCCGTCTCGACATTGAATCGCGCCAGTCGCAGCACTGCTCCAAATACGTACAAGACCGCAATCAACCACAACAGCCGTGGGTGATAATCGCGCGAGTGTGAGAACTGAAGCATCAAAAACGCAGGAGCCGCTCCGAAGCTGACCGCATCACACAGCGAATCGAGCTGTGCCCCGAACTCGCTGGTCTGCTTCGCCCACCGTGCGGCGCTTCCGTCGAGCGCGTCAAAAACCATTGCCAAATAAATCAAGCATGACGCAATGAACAACGAAGTTGCCGAATCCGATCCCGACCAACGAGCGGCGAAGGTGATTGCTCCAAAACCACACGCGGCGTTTCCGAGAGTCAATAAGGTCGGCAGCGGCGCAAATAACTTTTCACGACGAATCATAGGCTGACCTTTTCTGGCTCGGCGGAATACTCAGCGAGGATCGTCGATCCTGCTTTGACCTTGTCGCCGATTTTCGTGCGGATTTTCAAACCAGCTTCACGCGGCATGACCAATTCCGTTCGTGAGCCCAATTTGATCATGCCAAACTGCTCGCCGCGAGTTAGTTCATCACCCGGCTTCAGCCAGCAAACAATGCGTCTAGCGATCGCCCCCGTTATCTGTCGAATGATGTAGCGACGAAATGGTGCGACCGTTTCCTGCATCCGAACGGCGAGCTGTTCGTTTTCGCGAGCGGACTCAGGGCGCAGTGCGTTGAGGTATTTTCCTAGTTTGTATTTCAAGCCAATCACGCGCCCGGCCACTGGAGTTCGATTGATGTGAACGTTGAAGATCGACAAGAAAATCCCGATCTGAATCGCCGGGCCACCGATGAATTCATCGTGCTCAATCTCTTCGATTAACACCACTTTTCCATCTGCTGGCGACACGACTAACCCCGGTTCAAGCGGAACTCGTCGCGGCGGATTACGGAAGAACCAGACGATCAAAAGTCCGACGACCGTCAACGCCGTCACACCGAGCCATCCGGCTGCTAATAACGGTTTCGCGAGCTTCACTTCAGGGCAAGTCAGCCAAATCGCCAACCCAATCGCAGGACCAAAGGTCATCAGCGAAAAGACCATCAACTCGGCCATCCCCGCGCGAGCAAACGGAATCTTGTCGCGCCAGCGAAACGGGTCGTCTTGCGGCTCCCAATAGAAGCCCCCCTGATTTCGATAGAACTTCAAATCTCGCGGATCGATCACTTCATGTGGGCAGCCATTGAAGCTCCCTTTGCGAGTCGCCGCCATTTTGCGAACGTAGCCCGGCCTAAAGATTTTCAAGCACATTCGCCGCCAATAGCCCCATGCCAATTCGAGGTGACAAATCACGCCACCACCCGGCTGAATCCACTTCAGTTGTGGGTCCATCGGTTCGAGTGGCAGCGGCTCGGAAGGATGTGATTGAGAAGGCATATCAGCAGAAGAGGCGGTCATTCGTGTTGTCGATTCCTGATGTTTTATGGGCAGTGGCGACTGAGTTTTCAGATTCTTCTTGCGATTTAACGCTCGTAAACCAGTTTTGAAACAGCTTACTCAAATTCGCTGACTTCAACTGGTTTGCCGTCGAACTCAACTTTGAAACGAAGGTGTCACTTGGCCCGGAAGAGCCGGAACCAAACTAACCCGAAGCGTCAGTGAGGGCGAACGCAATAAGAAACGATGAATTCAAAGTCTCTTGGAGCATTCGCCCTCGCTGACGCCTCGGGTTAGTCTGACGATCCATTCAGAGTCTTCTCCCCACAACAAGATTTTCATCGTTTGCAGAACGCAGACTCCCCAATCTTTTGATTCGATCGAATTGAGGATTGTAGTTTCACTGACGCAGCCTCGCGACGATCCGTTGAAACTCGGAACGGATTCCTCAGAAGGACGGCTCGTTCAGCACGGAGGTGCGATTCGGCAAAATCTCCAACCGCCGACGGTGGCATGTATGAGCAATCTGTGACAAACTCCGCACCGAGATACGCCGCTGCGTTGCGGCATTGGGAGAGGCCACGCAAACGTCAATCATCGAGTGAATGCTACGCTCGCTCGATAATTCAACCGTTTTGGTGTTCGTGGCCCCCGTTAATGATGGTGCAATTCAAGCACCTTACCAATTTGAGGTGATCGAATGAGTGTGGAAATTTTAAGTGTTAAGGCGAGAGAAATTCTGGACAGCCGAGGGAATCCGACGGTTGAAGTGGATATCGAGACGGATGACGGACACCGAGGCCGTGCGGCCGTCCCCAGCGGGGCGAGCACCGGATCGCACGAAGCGGTTGAACTCCGTGACTCGAATGACAAGCAGCGATATCTCGGCAAGGGCGTGCTGCAAGCGGTCGAGAACGTCAATGTGAAGATCGCCAATGAGTTGATCGGCCTCGACGTCTGCGATCAAGCGGCAATCGATTTTGCGATGCTCGAACTCGACGGGACCGAAAATAAGTCGAAGCTCGGCGCGAACGCAATTCTGGCCTGCTCGTTGGCCGCCGCAGATGCTGCGGCTCAAGTGAGCTATCTGCCGCTGTTTCGCTACCTCGGTGGCGTCGGTGCCTGCACGCTGCCTGCTCCGATGATGAATATCATCAACGGCGGAGCTCACGCGAATAACGGGATCGACTTCCAAGAATTTATGATCATGCCGCTCGGCTTCGATACCTTCAGCGACGGCCTGCGAGCCGGCGTCGAAATCTTCCACAACCTCAAGAAGATTCTTGAAGCGAAGGGCTTGAGCACGGCTGTCGGCGACGAAGGGGGTTTTGCCCCCG
>CAIJTL010000783.1 GCA_903823545.1 uncultured Planctomycetaceae bacterium | reverse complement strand
CCGGAACGCTCATTTGTTGTTTTGTCTGCTTACCCAACAACGTTTCGCTAAATCCTTTTAGGTCCGTCCAAAAAGTCCCTTCACCGGAGTAGATCAAGTTCAACTCGATGTCTTCCGGCAGACCGTTGGCAAAGACCCATTGGTTGTAGGCTTGTCCGGAGCCGAACGCTCCAACAGCCAGCTTAAACTTCTCCGCCTTGGCTTCTTCGGAAAGGGTTTTTGATTTTGCCTTTGCTTCGCCGAGCGCGATGGCGATTTCTTTATCGATCTCGGCAGTCTTGCGAGCGATTTCGGCGACCATTTTTGCGGTTTCAGCAACTGTCACGGCGGCCTGTTTTTGCCCTTCCGCTTTTTCCTTAGCGACAAGAACTTCGGTCTCGGATTTGATCTCAATGGTTTGCTTCATGACTTCACCTTCAGCAGTGCGCAATTCCGCCTCGGTGATCGCAGTGAGTTGTTCTTGCTTACGTGTGATTGTCAATTCGTTGGCAACATAGCCTTGCTGAATCGGCATTCGCACTTCTTGTGGTATGTAGATATTCCGAACGAGTCCGTACAGGACGCTCAGTCCTTTGCCGTCGAGAACTTCGGTGAACGCTTCCGAGACATCGTTTTGGTAAACCTGTCGTGTCTCACCGTCGAGCAATTCGGACGCCTTCAATTTCGATCCATGATTCCGGCAGATGCTTTCTATCTGTGGCATCACGACTTTGTCTTCCACAGCATCTTCATTGCCGAATTTCCGAATCACATCCGCTGCTTGATCAGGCATGATGCCCCAGATCGCCGTAAAGTCGATGCGAATTGAAAAACCGTCATCGGAGGGGAAACCAATTCCGCTGTCATCGTCCGCCACCGCAGGCTCGCCGCTGGAATCCACTTGGACACGGCCATCGGGTTGCATTGAGTGCTGCACGTTAATGCTTTTCTCGCGATAGCCGATGTTGACGACGTCGATCTGCTGCTCTTCCTTGTTGATTGGGTAGATGCCCGGCGGCAGGACGTTGTGCTGGATGCCGGTCACTGCGTTGGTCACGGGATTGTCGGTCAAGTTCGTGACCACCCCCACATAGCCTGGCTTGATCATCACCCAACCGGAACGTTTCTCTTGTCCGTCTGTTTTCTTGATCTCTTCCCCTTTGACGACCGTCACTTCATAGGCCTTCGGGTTAATGCGGTATCGCCCTGGCCCCAAGAGTTTTCGCATCGTGCCGCGATGCTTGGTCTCACCGATATCGCCATCGACGAGAAACTGTCCGGTTGCCTGTTGCTTGCCGACTCGACTGATGACGATTGCGATTTGCCCCGGTTCGATGACGACGTCTGGAACCTTCTGGCATTCCCAAAAGAACGGGTTGTAGAAGTGCCGACCTGGACCAACCATCTCGGCAAGAATTCCTTTTTGCTTCGGACGACCTTGCTCGTCCACTTCGGCCAACTGCCCTTCGGGAGCCGCGTCCAACATCAGTCCCCAGATCGGCAACGGCGGGCCTTTGTAGGTTTTCAGTAGCGAATAGCCGTCGTCAACGTACCAATAGCAGACGGTCCAATCGAATGCCCAATAACCGGCGGCACCGATGGCCATCAGACTGAGTGCGAGAGAAATCAGGAGACGCTGAGCACGTGGGAGGGAGGACATTGTTGGGTGCCTTTAGAGGGCGTTGGCTGGGTGATTTGTCAGTGGTCAGTGGAGGATTCGAGTGTTGTTTGCAAACAACAACGGGCCACGGACAACAGACAAAATAAAACTCATTTCTTCTCCGGCGCATCTTTCCCCGATGCATCCTTTACCGGTTCATTGAACGACTCAAAGATCTTCATGATCGGGCTATCTGCCGTATTAACCATGATCTTGCGATAAGCGGCGGACAGCTTTTGAAAGAGCACGTATTGAGCGTATTGTGCTCCGTTCTTGCCGAAAGCTTCGACGGAGTTTTTCCATCCGGCGGCTTCAGCGGCATTGTCAAACTGAATGATTTCGGCTTCACCTTCACCTTTGGCGATCATTGCGGCGGCCTCATCTTTGGCCGCTTCGAGCTTCAGTTTGGCCACTTCTAGTTCTTGTTCGGCTTTCGCTTTGGCGATCTCTTGTTCGCGTAAAGCCTCGGTTGTGAGTTTGATAATTTCCGTCTTCACCGATACCAACGCGGGACCACGCTTCACCAATTCAGTTTGCTCAGCAGTGTTCTTCTCTTCGATTTGCTGCAAAATTTGTTGCTTGAACTTCTTCTCATCGAGTCGCGCTGTTTCACTAAGTTTGATCGGTGTCGCGATCTGCGTTGGGGGATAGATGCTGGTGATGACCGCCTGCACGACTTCGATGCCGAGTTTGTCACACGCATTTCGCATCGACGTTTCAAACTTCCTTTGAAAAGCCATCCGCGTTTCACCTTCGATGAACTCGCGACCGAGTTTGCTTGATCCTTCTAGCCGACAGATGCTGCGAGCATTTGGCAGGATCACTTTTCGGACGATCTCTTCGTCAATCAGATCACCGTTCTGATCTTCGTTGTACGTCACGAAGACTTCCGCCGCCTTGTCGGGATTCACTCGAAACTCAATCCGTCCGTCGAGCGTCACCCAAAAGCCATCCTTCGACGGAAAGCCCATATCTTTCTTTTCTGCCAAGTTGAAGCGCTGGCTGCGGCAATCGACTTTGCTGATTCGAGTAACGTACGGATTGACGAAGTAAGTTCCCGGATCGAATGTCCGTTCTTGAACGCCACGCTCTCCTTCTTTCACCAAGAGCTCGTTGGGCTGTTTGGGAAACGGACCAGCGAGGTTTGTCACGACCCCTTTGAAGCCTGCAGGAATCGTTACCGGTTCATGGCTGTCTTCGACTTTGTACAAGTACGGATTGATCGCGTAGCGACCAGGCTTGAGCACTTCAGGAACGATCCCTTTCGTCTTCGCTTCGTCTTCGGAAACCATTTGTGCGAGGAACTCGCCATACGGCAAATCCTCACCAGTAAGACTCACTTTGACTCCGAGCTTCCCTGTCTTGATCTCCGTCAGCTTGTTGATCTGCCAAGTCCAGTCATACGGGTTATAGAAGTACCGGCCGGTCGTCAGGATTTGCTTCTGCACTCCTTTGTATTTCTCGCTCGATGCGACTTCGTCAGAGTTCTTCAGATCGAGGCCCGTCTTATGAATGAGCACGGCGAACTCGTCCGCTCCGACATCAATGCGGAACATCGTGTAAGTCATCCACGAGAACGCGACCACGAAGAAGCCGACTGACGCGACGATTCCCGCAGTCATTCCCGCTCGACGGTTCGAACGATCGAGGTCTTCTTGAAAGATGTTCTTGGCCATGAGATCCGGTTCCTTTGGAGAATGTCACTTGGCAAGTGCTTCGCGAACTTGACCGCTTTCTTGGCGATCGCGGTTCGCTTCCGGCGACGAACGACACGCTGCGAAGTCAATTGGCAATCAGAAATGCTTTCCAATTCGACACATGCAACTTGAGCCTGCCATTTTCGCCAAACTCGCCATTCTGTGGTTTCGGCAGTTCTTAAGGTTGCCGATGAGGAGTTCTGGGAAGATCGGGAGAACTAATCTGAGCGAGCGTCGCCAGCGTATTCATCCCAAACTGACTAGCTCTTTCACTTTCGCCAACCGTTTCACTCGATCACGGTTATTTGACCAGCAAAGTCTTCCGATGAAATCTTTTGCATGAACCTACGAAACATATCACCCGACTGAGGCCATCGTCGGGTTCCGCCCCATCCGCGATCTCCTGACTTGCCAGGAACTAAAGATTTGAACTCCGTTTCCTTCTCGCTCTCTCGAAGAACTCAGTCATGCGATACGACCTGATCGTCATTGGCCGCAGCCCAAGCGGCCATCATGGTGCGCTTGCAGCGGCAAAACTCCGCAAGCGAGTTGCCATTGTCGATGACTGCGCGGGATTCGAATACGGGGCTAATCAGAATCGAACGGTTCCATCACAAGCAATTCGTGAAGCGATCTTGTTGCTCACAGGCTTTCGGCACCGCGATGTGATCCCAGAACTCTTTCAGCGACGTCGCCAGATTACCGCGGCGCAACTTCATTCATTGTCCAACGAAGTCACGATGCAAGCGGATGCATCGGCGTCGGCTGAATTAAGCGAGCACGGTGTTGAAGCGATTTCCGGTTCGATTCGGTTTGTAAGTCCGCACGAAGTGGAAGTGAGACAGACGTCACGCGCTGTGCGGCGTCTCACGAGTGATCGTTTCCTGATTGCCGTCGGAAGCAAGCCTGTTCGACCAACTTGGATTCCCTTCGATGGTCAGACAGTTGTTGATACGGACGAATTGCAAAAGCTCAATCAGATTCCGCGATCGATGATCGTGGTCGGTGGAGGAGTACGAGGCTTAGAGCATGCCATGATGTTCGCCGTACTTGGAGCTGACGTCGGTGTCGTCGACATGAGAACGCGATTGCTTGAAATCTGTGATCGTGAGGTATCAACCCATTTGTTGGAGCGAGCTCAAAGTCTTGGAGTCACGTTCCATTTGGGACACGAGGTCGTTGGCATCGAACGAATCAACAACCATCAAGCGGCAGTTCGTCTTGATTGCGGTCAACGATTACTTGCCGATGCCGTCTTGATTGCCGCTGGTCGAACTGGAAAGACTGAATCACTCAACCTTGCTGCGGCGGG
>CAIJTL010000782.1 GCA_903823545.1 uncultured Planctomycetaceae bacterium | reverse complement strand
TCTTGATAAACGCGAACCGCACTTTTTCAAGCGTCTCTTTTGGCAGCGGTTTCCCGTCGAGTTCGTTGAGCTTCGGTTTCGGATCATAAAGATCGAGGTGCGACGGCGCTCCCGCTTGGAACAGAAAGATGCAGTTCTTCGCCTTCGGGGCAAAGTGCGGCGGCTTAAACGTCGCCGCGTTCGCCTCATTACCCGCAGCCAGCGCAGTGTTCGGCGAGAGCACCCCATCGTGACTCAACATCGCTCCGAGCGCAGCCATGCCGAGACCGCTTGCGGTTGTTGTCAGGAACTCGCGACGAGTTCGGTGAGCATGATTGGCAACGAGATCATTGATGTGTGGTATCATCGTGAGTGACATCCTCTTCTTCTTCCCAGCCATCAGCCGCGACCAAAATTTCATCCAGGTGCAGTACAAACCCAGGAAGCAAGTCGGTTTCAAACATCTCAAACTCGGAAACAATCCTCGGTACTTCTACGTGTTGTCGATGAACGGTCAGCGTGCGACGGAAGCGGTCGATGATCCAATACTCAACCACGCCCGCTTCGAGATACTCCTTCCGCTTCGTCTCATAGTCACGAACAGCATTACGCCTTCCCGCTGAAACGAATTCGATCGCGATTGTCGGAGTGTCTTTCTTTTCATTCGGACGACGTCCCAGTCCAGCCCAAACCACGCGGTCGGCTTGGCAACGGTCGCCGGACTGAATGCGAATGTGACGTTCGGCCAGCGTGTAATCCATCGCACTCCCTTTGGGATGATTCTTCTTGTAGTCCCAAAGTGCGTAACCAACGATTTCATTCGGACTGGCTTGAGCGGGAGAGGGAATCGAATTCACCACGAGCACTCCATTGATGAGTTCATACCGATAACCGTCAACGTAATCGGTGATCGCATCGAACTCGTCCGGCTCAAACAACATCCCCGCCGAGCCAGGACCGATTCGTAACGGAGCTACACCTAGCGACGACTTCGCGGTTGTGGATGGTGTCAGGATCGCAGTCATCATTCATCTCCAGCCAACGTCATTCCGAATCGGGACACATCGTACTGAGCACGGTGACGAGGTCCAGCACGCCCGATTACTCAGATCCACTCTGGCTCAACGGATGCTTTTCAAAGAACTCCCAAATCTTGGTGTTCACGTCGGCGGAGTTTGCCCAGAAGTGGTTGTGCTTGGGGACTTCGAGGTATTCCACCTCGTGGCCCCACTTCGTGTAATTGTCTCGTGTTCGACGTCCTTCTTCGACGGGGACGATCGAATCGCTGCCTCCGTGGATGACGAAGACGGCGTACTTGTGTTTGGCGTTGATTCCCTGAGCGCCGACTATTCCCGGCCCGCCTGAATGCGGTGCGATCGCGGCGATTTGCTCAGACCGTTGTGACGCGATGACGTGCGAGAAGTACGCACCGTTCGACATACCCGTCAGATAAACTCGATTGAGATCAATGTTGTACTTTCCGGTGATGTGCTCGTAGAGCTTGTCGTAAAACGCGACGTCCCCTTTCGCCCATGCGGGGACGATTTGCCAATGCCGCTTGAGTCCGTTCGGGAAGACCAAAACAAAACCCTGCTTCTCGGCCAGTTTGTCGAGCTGACAATAAATCGGCATCAGATCTTTGCTGTCACCGAGCCCATGAAACGCAAACACCAGCGGCACCGGCTTCGTTCCATCGACTGACTTCGGGACGATGAGTCGATATTCCCGCACTTGATCACCGACCAGTATCGTCTCTTTTGGAAAAATACCGGTCGCTCCGCCGACTCCTTGAGATGAGCGTGACGGAACCGGCTTGTCTGGCTTCTGAGAACCGGCTTGTGCTCTCGCACACCACGATTGCGGCTCAATCAAAATCGCAGAAATCACAATCAGGGAGCTAACAACAAGTCGGATGGTTCGACCACACATGGCTTCGCTATTCCTCATCTTCATGTAAGTTGGCTGACGCGATGATCTACTGTTGCCCTTTGCACGGGACTACTTCGTAGCGGCTTGGCTCGAGCATGTAGAAGCCTTGTCCGCCGGTGAGACACAGAAGTGAGCGTAGCCGATCTCGCCCACGGATTTCATCAGTCGATTCCTACACAAAGAAGACGACTGAGGCTCGCCGCGTCAGATCTGGCGTCGCTATGCACGGTCAACTGACGTCGCTGTGTCCGGTCTCCTGACCGAGACACACTGTTTGACCGCAGGTCTCCTCAGCGACGTGGAGACCTACGGTCGGTCGCTCGTGGCTCGGTCAGGAGACCGGCCACAACGCCATCCTTAGCATTGAGTTGTCTGATGGGTGGCCCTGGTTCGCAGAACCAGGGTGCCGCAGGCACAAGAAACTTGGTTGGATATCTCTCTCAGAAAGAAGCTTGGTTTTGGATCAATGTCGGTCCTGAGTTTCTTGTGCTCCGCACACGCCTTCAAGAAGGCGTGCCACGCGCAGGGGATACGACAGCCGGCGTCCCACC
>CAIJTL010000781.1 GCA_903823545.1 uncultured Planctomycetaceae bacterium | reverse complement strand
CGACGCCGTCGAGCTGATGGTCGGCAATTGCGTGCCGTTGAGCGTGATGGTCGACCCGGCCAGCGCCAGCGAAAACTGGATGGTGTCTCCGGTAGCGGCACCCGCCACGGAGCCATTCACACTCAGGTTCGTGTTTGCCGCTTGGATCGCTTCTCGCAACGTGACAAAACCGGGACTTGAGATATCCGTCGCGCTAGTCACCGTGATGATGGCCGGGACAATCCGCTCTTCCAGTGGTTCGAGCCGCAATGAGATTCCGTTCCGACGACTTCGACGATTCGTGGCCAAGCCGCGCGACAACTTGCGAGCGAGCGTCTGCTGCAACGTCCGAAACCAGGGAGTCATCAACATGATGCGGAGCCTTTCTGAAGCGAGTGAGTCGAACACCAAACAGGTCAACGACACTCATGCGTATTCCGCGCACAAATCCGCCAGAAATTCCGGACATATTTCCTGAAGTTCCAGAAGTCGCTGGCACGCGAGAGAACATCGGCTTGCGAAACCAACCCGAAGCGTGAGCGAGGGCGAATACTCCAAGACGCTTTGAATTCGCAGTCCTGTGAGGCGTTCGTCCTCGCTCACGCTTCGGGTTAGTGAGGGCCAGGCACCCTGACGCCCAAAGCCGCGTCAGGTCCACCCCGCCGTCGCAGCACTTCTGCCTACGGTGCGGAGAAAATCAGCGGGCAACATTCTCAACGGGTAGCCACGCTCGCCAGAGCGTGGGTGTCTGGAATCGACGGCCCACGCTCTGGCGAGCGTGGAGACTCAATGGCCGTCCGAAAACTGACGAATTACCGTTTAGAAGATCGCGGTCAAGGTATCCATTCCCTCTGTGTTCAATGTGTCGTCCAACCCCGTGTTCGCGAACAACCAGTCAGCAGTGCCTTCGTTGCTGACGACAGTGTCCGCGCCGGTGTCGTCTATGACCGTTGAGTTGGCCACCAAGGTGCCGCTGAGACTGGTGACCCGCGTGGCGAACGGCAGCAATGCGAACCAATTTGTCTGCATGACGGCACTGCTGATGATGGTGCTGATGGTCGGGATGTCTCCGGCAATCACGATGTCTTCGCCGCCGTTCCCGTTGAGCGAATCCGCTCCCAATCCACCCACGAGGATGTCGTTGTCGTTCCCGCCGCGAAGGGTGTCGGCTCCACCGCCGCCGACCAGGATGTCGTTGCCAGCGCCGCCCTGCAGGTCGTTGTTATTCAAGTTACCAATCAAGATGTCATCATTCGTCCCGCCAACCACTCTTTCGAGTTCGGGTCCCGAACCGTTGAGCGTCCGGACGCCCATCGTCCCCAAATTCACGGGTTGCATTAGATCGACGACGACCGGCACGGTCGCATCAGTGAAATCCAGCAAGTCCGTACCTCCGTTGGCCACTTCGACGACCGTGTCGGTCTGCAAATTCACTGGATCGAGAAAGTGGTAAAAGTCATCGCCTCCCCTTCCCTCCAGCCAGTCATTGCCCTCCCGGCCCACTAGCGTGTTCGAACTCGAGTTGCCAACCAAGGTGTCGTCACCCGATCCACCCTGCAAGTTCTCGATGTTGGCCACCAAGCCCGTCGTTGTCGGCCCAGTCTGTACGATCCGGGTATTAGCCAAAAGCACGGGGAGGAATCCCATCGTTGCCGTCGCAGTGTCGCTCGTCAGGTCGGCCGTCACCGGTACCGATACCGAGAAATCGAGCGTGTCGTTCCCCTGGTTGAGCAGCTCGACCACCGTGTCGAGTTCCGCGCCGACCGGGTTGTCGAATAGATATTTGTCGTTGCCATCTCCGCCGTACATCACGTCATTTCCAGCTCTGCTGTACATGACGTTCGCGGCGGCGTTCCCGGTCAGGGTGTCGTTGCCTGAGCCACCATAGGCGTTCTCGATGTGAGCTACCGACGAGAGGGTGTCGCTCGGATCTGACCTCACGGTGCGGTTGAGCATCGTCGCCGTGTTCGTGCTGCTAAGGAGATTCACTGTCACTGCTGTCGTCATTCCATAGAAGACCAGCGTGTCGCCGCCTTCGCCAGCATGTTCAGCGTACTTGTCCACTTCCGTTCCAATTGCCGTGTCGAAAAAGTACACGTCGCTACCAGATCCCCCCTTCAGCGAGTCACTCCCACCGCCACCCGTCAACGAGTCTTGTGCTGTCCCGCTGATCAGAATGTTGTCGAGACCATTTCCCGTCAGTGTGTCTCTCCCCGAGCCGCTCGTGACGTTCTCAATCGATGAGTTGGAGACCAACGTCAGCATGTGATTGATATTGACCGTCTGCGGAGTTGTGACCCCCAAGTGCACCTTCACGCCGAGTGTGCTCGCCGAGAAGTCCAGCAGGTCGATGCCCGTAGCGTCCGTCACCGTGTCGGAATCGAGCTGGCTGTTCGTGTCGAAAACATAGGTGTCATTGTTCGTTCCACCATCGAGCGAGTCGTTGCCCCCCTCACCCGTCAGCGTGTCATTGCCCGTGCCTCCCTTGAGCGTGTCGGGGTCGGCCCCGCCGGTCAGCGAATCATTGTTCGCTCCACCATCAATCCAGTCTTTGCCGAGTCCACCACTGAGTGTGTCATTTCCCACGTCTCCAAAAAGCTGGTCGTTGTCGTCCCCTCCGTTCAGCGAATCATTACCCACTCCACCAGCGAGCGAGTCGTCGCCGCCATCCCCCCTCAGTTCGTCATTGCCCGCGACTCCCAAGAGCGTGTCGTCGTCGCTCCCGCCGGCCAACAGGTCATTGTTCGCTCCGCCATCGAGCTCGTCGCTGCCGCCGTCACCAAACAGAGTGTCATTCGCCGCGATGCCAAACAGCGTGTCGTTACCCGGCCCACCGACTAGAAAATTGTCAAGCGAGTTTCCCATCAGTGTGTCGGCCCCAGAGCTGCCCGTGGCGTTCTCGATCAAGATGTTCGTGTTCAGCTTCAACTTCAGGTTGGGGTTGACCGTCTGCAAAACGTTCGTCCCAAGATTCACGTTGACCGAAGGAAGGGAGGTGCTGCTTGAGAAGTCCAGCGTGTCGAGGCCCCCGGCATCCATCACCGTGTCCGAACCGATTTGGGTATTTGTGCTGAACAAGTAAGTGTCCTTTCCCAACCCACCAAACAGAGTGTCGTTCCCCGCGCTCCCTTCGAGAACGCCGCTCACCGCCACGCCGAGCGAACTGTCGAGTTTCAGAAAATCGTTGCCCCCGTTCCCGAAGAGTTCCACCTTCGTCAACGCTCCCGTCACGATGCCCGCAGCGGTCAGATCGATCAGCCCCGTCAAATAATCCATCAGGATGTTTGTCCCGGACCTGCTGATCGTGATCGTGTCATCGCACTCGTCGGCCGTCACCGTCAGCACGCCGGCGCTGAACATTGCGATCGGAGCGTGTGTGCATAACTTCCACAACTCGACACCGTTGGTGCCGTTGTTGGCTGAGAAGAAGAGCGTGTTCGGTTCGCTCGTCAGATTCACGTTCGCCAGAAACGTGGGGTTGGCCCCGGACGCTCCCAGACGAATGTCCTGGATGAGAGTGGTACCCGCAGTGGTTCCATCGCTCTTCCACAACTCGACGCCATTCGTGCCGTTGTTCGCCGCGAAGTAGAGCGTGCCCCCGACGTTGGTCAGAGAGATGGGAGTGGAACTGGCCGTCCCCGTCCGAATGTCTTTGACGCGAACCGTGCCGGCCGTGGTCCCGTCAGTCTTCCACAACTCGATACCCGTCTTGCCGGATGCCGTGCCTTCATTCGCCGTGAAGAAAAGCGTGTTTCCCACCACTGTCAGTGAGGATGGATTGGAGCTGAAGGTCGGCGTGGTG
>CAIJTL010000780.1 GCA_903823545.1 uncultured Planctomycetaceae bacterium | reverse complement strand
GATCTTCGATCCGACGGTTCACACGGTGACCGACAACCACGACACCGACAGCCTTGGTGCAAAAGAATTGGGTACCGGAGATCAACGACAGAAGCTCGAAGGGGCCGTCGATCTCCGCTGGCGTCGAATCCGTCGTCCTGTCGTCATCACGGGTGGCGAGTTAACTCTCGATCAACTTGAGTTGCGATACAACAAAGTCAGCAACTTCTATCAAGCGCCGGTACAGATGAAGGCGAACGGCGGCGTCTTTTTGATTGACGACTTCGGTCGGCAGATTGTGAGTCCCAAAGATTTGCTCAATCGCTGGATCGTGCCGTTGGAAGAACGCATCGACTATCTCACGTTGATCACGGGGAAAAAGTTTGCGGTGCCATTCGAGTTGTTGATCATCTTCTCGACGAATCTTGATCCACACGAACTGGTCGATGAGGCCTTCTTGCGGCGCATCCGACACAAGATTCACATCGGGCCGCCGGATCGTGCCATTTACTCGCGAATCTTTCAGATGGTTTGCGAGCAGCAGAAAGTGCCGTTCGACGAACGTGCCGTCCAGTACCTCTTCACTAACCACTACGATCGTGGCCGAACGCCGCGATCGTCAGATCCGCGAGATTTACTAGAGATTGCCCAGTCCATCTGCCGATTCCGAAATCAGCGATTTGCGCTTTCGCAGAAGTTATTGGAAGACGCGACGTCTCGGTTCTTCAGTGAAGTGTAAATCCGCCTAATCCCACCCATGCTCCGCAAAATTTCTCACTTCCGCAGATGACCAATCTTTCGGCAACGCATTCCGCGTCTCGCCGCTATCAATCCTCAACAAGTTCAATCGTGGGCTTGCCGACACGGAGGTGTGGCATGCAAAAAACTCACTTGGCCATTGTGGCGCTGATGTGTGTCGCACTGACAGGGTGCGCTTCATCCGGCAGCCGTTGGAATTTGTTTTCGCAAAACGACGATCGTGAGACGGCGCAAGCTCGCAAAAAGTTGAAAGACCCACGCAAGCTCGACCTCGCTTATGCCAAATGGCAGGAGCAAATCGGCAACATCACCGAAGCCCGCGAGCGTTATCAACGAGTCTTGCACGATCAACCGCAGTCGGTCGAAGCGATGCTGGGACTCGCCCGACTCGATCAACTGGCCGGACGGATGCAAGAGGCCGAACAGGGTTATCGCAAGGCATTGAAAGCCGCGCCGAATGATCCTGTGGTTCTCGATGCTTTGGGGCAGTACTACGCGAGTCAAGAAAAATGGCCGCAGGCAATTGACTCATTACGACAAGCGCAGTCAGCCGCTCCGAACGATAACACCGTTCGATTTCATCTCGCAGTTGCGATGGCGAAGTCTGGCGACATCAACGGTGCCAAGTCGCACTTCATCAACTCCGTGGGTGATGCGGAAGCGGACTACAACATCGGCCTGATTCTGCACGATCAAGGGAAGCTCGACCAAGCGGAGCAGTACTTCCTCCAAGCATCCGTGAAGAAGCCAACTCTCGAACAAGCGACATATTGGCTCAATGAAATTCGAGTTGAAAAAGAAACCAAACAAGTCCTCAGTGGAAGTGCTAATCGATCGCGGCCAAGCATGCAGGCCCCAGCGGGCGCATTACCGACGAACACAAACTTTCAACCGGTGGCAGTGACCGAACATCGTTTGACACCAAACGATCTCGTCGGAATCCAACAAACGTCCGGTCAGCAAACAGCAGGAACTCCGCTGAACAATGTCGCCCCCGCAAATGCGGGATCGCACCCAATCCACAACGGAAACGTCCCGTCGAACGCAGTGCCTCAGCAACGCAGTTCGGGAGTCAACAATCCGTTCGCGACAGGCAACCCTGCGAATCCGTGGTCCACGTTCAACACCGCAACGCTGCCTCAATCAACTGCGACAGCCGGAAGCACTCAAGGTCTCACCGCACAACAACTCGAACAACTGCGGAATCAACGATAAGCGACGATCGCTTCCGCTCCTTAGCACGACGCGCCAGCGAGTGGTTCTGACGATGACCACTCGCTGGCGCGTCGTGCTAACTTGCCTGACCCCGGACGGAATCCGATGTCGTACTTTGATCAAAATCGCGCGGCGTGGAATCGGCTGGCGAATGGGAGCCAGTTTGCAAAGCTCGCCTCGGATGCAGAATGCCAAGCGCCGTTAGCCACGTTGGATAGTCGTGGTTGGTTGCCAACAAGCGTGGCTGGTCTCGACGTGCTTTGCCTAGCGTCGGGCGGCGGTTGGCAGTCGATTCTGTATGCGGTTGCGGGAGCGAACGTCACCGTTGTGGATCTTAGCCCTGAGATGCTGCTGCTCGATCAGCAAGAGGCGGACAAGCGCGGAGTCGCGGTCCGAACGATCGAAGCATCCATGGATTCCCTGCCGATGCTGGGTGATTCGAGCTTCGACATCGTTCATCAACCGGTCAGCACTTGCTATGTGCGAGATTTAAGTCGTGTCTATCGGGAGATTGCTCGTTTGCTGCGTGACGGCGGTCTTTACATCAGCCAACACAAGCAGCCGACCAGCTTGCAGATTTCGCATCGCGATGAGCAGGACCGATACACCATCGGCGTTGAGTACTACCACGAAGGTCCGTTGCCGCGCGTTGACGACGACAGTTACCGTGAACCTGGTGCGGTCGAGTTCATTCATCGCTGGGACGACTTGATTGGAGAACTCTGTCGTTCAGGATTTGTGCTCGAAGATCTCCGCGAGCCATTCCGCGCCGATCACAACGCCCCGCCCGGACACTTCGGCCATCGAGGTCGCTTCATCGCCCCCTACGTCCGCTTCAAGGCCCGACGCATCGCACGAGAACACTCATCAAAATCAGAGTCGCGAATCTGGATTCCGGATTGATCATCCCTGGGAGCGGATGAAACTCCATCCGCAACTATTTTGATGAAATCGCAACGCCCGATGCTGCGTATGAACGGGCTCGCAATAACGTCCCGATAGTTTCTATTTTCATTTGCACCGGGCACAAGCGAGGGTTTTCCGATCGAGCCACTTGGATGTGCCCAGTCTCTACACAACTACGTCACCATCACACTCCGCGTGTTGAGCCGGATATTCCAAGCCGCTTAGATTCTGTTTGAATTGCAGCTAGGTTGAAGCAGTCGGCTCGTCACGCGGAGCGTGACGGCGAGTGTGTTTGTAATGTGCTGAAGTTAGCGGGGTGGAAGTCCTCGTCAGTGTTGGGTTCGAACTTTGTATCTGACCGTAGCTACGTCGCTGTGAGGCGAGGTAGGGTGCTAGCCTCCGGGTTTCAGCAGACTCCGACTGGCGGATAGCTCCTTGTCGCTCACTGAACCGGTAAAGTCCCCCCTTGGGCTGGTGCCCAACGCGATTCAAGCAATCCCACTTCATCCTTGAAGACTTACGAGCGATTTCGTCTCGCTCGGCACCGAAAACCACTCAGAATCGAAATCACCATGATCGAACTCGGTCCGCACAATCTCATTGAGTTCCTGGCACAGACTGGCCGTCTCGCTCCGGATATTGCGGCGACGTCGCGAGCGGAGACGTTGTCCGGTGGCGTTTCCAATGTTGTCATGCGAGTGACCGTCCCTCGCGGAGATGACTTCGTTGTGAAGCAGTCGCGAGCACAATTGCGAACTCAAGCCGCTTGGTTCAGTCAGCCGGAACGAATCTGGCGCGAACGGGACGTGCTTGTCGTATTGCAAGAATGCACGCCTCCGAGACTCGTTCCGAAGTTGCTCTTTGAGGATCGTGAAAACTTCCTCATCGCGATGGAGGCAATTCCGCGTGAGCACATCGTTTGGAAGACTTGCTTGCTCAATGAAGATGTCGATCCCTCAATTGCTCACCAGTTGGGAACCGTTCTGGCGACGATTCATGCTCGCACGGCGAACGATGTGCGATTGATCGATTCGCTTGGCAATCGGACGATCTTCGATGAACTGCGACTCGATCCGTTTTATCGCTTCGTTGCAGCGCGGCATTCTGAACTGCGGCCCGCCTTGGAACGTCTCATTGATGAAACGATGGCGACGCAAGTTAGTCTCGTACTCGCCGACTTCAGCCCGAAGAACATCTTGGTCATCAATCAGAATGTGGACTCGAATTTTTCGCGTGAACCACGTCCGACTCCGCGAATCGCTCTTGTTGATTTTGAAACGGGACACTTTGGCGATCCCGCGTTTGATCTCGGTTTCTTCCTGAGTCACTTGTTGCTCAAGACAATCCGCAGTGCCGCGCGATCCGATACTTTCTTTGAGATGATCCGTGAGTTCTGGTCGGCCTATCGCACGGCATTAATGAACGCCGTCTCGCTCCCAGACGCAATGCAACTCGCGACCTACGAACGCCGCATCGTCCCTCATCTGGCCGCCTGCATGAGAGCCCGCGTCGATGGAAAAAGCACCGTCGATTACCTGACGAACGAAGCTCAAACATTCATTCGCGAAGCAACCACTGACTGGCTTCTGTCACCACCCGATCGTGTTGAAGCCGTCTTCAGAGATTTGCAAATGCGACTGCGAGCGATCTATTCATGCTGATATCCCAGCTACGCTTTGCGATAACACCAATGTCCGGAGCAGGCTGACGTCCGGTTCTCGATCATTCTTCTAGCCTTTGGTCGACGAAGGCCGCTGTCCCCAGTTCGATATCAATGGCGCGAGT
>CAIJTL010000779.1 GCA_903823545.1 uncultured Planctomycetaceae bacterium | reverse complement strand
TGGCGTCCAGTTCGGTCATCACAACAGTTTGCGTCAGGGGATCGAGCACTCGTCGGTGGTCAGCAATAAGACGTGGGTGTGCGTTGTTCCATGTGCGGACTTTTGCGAGAACGATCCAATTCAATTTCCAAACACCAGTGCGACGGTGCCGCCACTTTGGTCAATGTCCACAGCGGCCCCGCTGCTAACGAGATTGATCCAGTCACAAACTTTGCACTGATCCATGCTCCGAACAGTCCGCTGTGTCACGTTTGCCAAATGTACTCAGAGCATTCTGGCGGCGCGAACGTGCTGTTGGGTGAAGGCAGCGTGAGGTTTATCTCCGAGATGATCCATCAACCGACTTGGGCCGCGCTCCCCAACCGGGCTAATCGCGAAATCGTCAGCCAATATTGAGCGTTGTGCTTTTCCATTCATCGTCGTGACACACGACAGTGCTCCTGGATGCAAACCCCACCGACAGTGTGCCCTTCTGCGGGCCGCCTAGCCATGAATCGCAATGCCAACGCCGCGTAGTTGTCAAAACACTGCGCGGGCCGGATGGTTCTTCGGCAATGTCTTTTCATACGTTCCCGCAGCGCGCAACTCTCATCAGCGAGACTCTGTACGCGTAGAACTGAACGTCAGCAACGGAGAGGCCATTGTTGGAATCCACGACACGGGAGTCGGCATCGCTGCTGAAATGCTTGGGTGCATCTTCGACTTGTTCGTGCAATCGACTGAGACTCTTGATCGCTCGGAGGGTGGACTTGGCGTCAGACTCACACTCGTCAAGGCGATCGTCGAACACCATGGCGGGACGATTGACGAACACAGCGACGGCCCCGGTCAGGGAAGTGAATTGACATTTCGCATTCCACTCGTGACCGCCCCCGGTGCGAACGGATTTTCCTCGAACCCGCATCGAGAACGGCCTGCATTTGAGCTACCCCAAGAACTCAATATTGCGATCATTGAAGACAATGTTGATAGTCGTTCAACCCTACAAACTTTGTTGGAACTTGACGGCCATCAAATCCGATCGGCAGGTGACGGCGTGCAGGGTGTCGATCTAGTATTGTCATGGGCTCTGACATCGCTGTCGTCGATGTCGGACTACCGGGCCTTGATCGGTTTGAGGTTGCCAGGAAGATTCTCGCAATATCCGGGGTTCGTTCGAGCTCACCGTTCTTGATTGCATTGACGTGCTACGGACTTCCTGCTGATCGTGAGAAGGTCTTGGTAGCGGGCTTCGATCGGCAACTCCTAAAGCCGCTCAATCCTCCGGAGTTGACTGAGATTCTCGTCACTTTACGCTCCTCGCAGAACAAAGATTCTAAAAGAACATCTTGAAGTATCTGGCCAGCTAGCTATCTTCTTCAGCGTTCTCTGTCTGGGAACACACGGACGTGTGCCCTGTAGCAAGACGCTGCCCCAGACGAAACGGTGAGCTGAAATTTGGGTGGCAGGAGTCCCCGTCGGTTACCGTTCGTCTTTTGCCAAGGAGGGTTGTGTCATGCTCGTGCTTTCTCGTCGTCCCGGCCAAAAGGTCGTGTTCCCCGGATTGGGGATCTCCGTCGAAGTGATGCGTTCTCAAGGAACAGTCACGCGTTTGGGGATTGAGGCGCCTAGTGACATTCAGGTTCTGCGTGAAGAAGTGCTGGAGCGGAGGACTGACGCTCTGCCGTTGGAGTTGGGAGCCGGGTTGTCTCCAATCGCTTTTTCGCGAATGGATCGATTGAGCCGACACGATTTGCGCAACAAGCTCAATCTACTCACGCTCAAACTGCAGTTGCTGCAGCGTCAATTGGAACTCGGTCGGGCAATCAATTCAGACAGTCAGCTTTCCGATGTCTTGTCGGAGCTGAGTGCGTTAGAGCAAGTGACTAGTGACCAAGTTCCCGAAACGAAAATGCCTCACGTCTTGGTCGTCGAAGACCAAGCCAACGAACGTGAGTTGCTTGCCGATTGCCTGCGGTTGTCTGGAGTCCATGTCGTCGCGGTAGGCAATGGACGCGAGGCGTTTGACTATCTGCACGAACACGAGATGCCGGACCTCGTGCTGCTCGACATGCGAATGCCAGAACTGGATGGTCCGTCGTTCGTGAAATTGATCCGCGAAGACTTTCGTTTGAATGGCCTCCGAGTCTTCGCGGTCAGCGGTTCCGCCCGCGACGAATTCACTACATCGCTCCCCATTGATGGCTGGTTTTCAAAGCCAGTCTGCATCGACTCGCTGCTGCGCGCAGTTCGCGAACGAGAGTACGTTCCTGTTGCGACAGCATAATTCCTTTTGAGCGACGATGTGTCGACGAGTAGTCCAGCGCGAGCGAGAAGTGACATGAGTGCTTCTCGCTCGTTTTTTTCTGAGGTCATCTCAATTGCCACCGTTCGTTTTTATCGAAGTATCTCGTGATAGCTTTCGATTAGTAGAAGCTCAATTTTGG